>NZ_JAEQCB010000090.1:0-28924 GCF_020738785.1 Microcoleus sp. PH2017_05_CCC_O_A
TTCGGTCAGTTTCATGATAGATTTTAGAGACATAAGATACGCTGCACACTGAAATTATCTTTGGGTCATTATAGGATCAATCATTCTGTGGTGCTCCCTCAGACTCTGTTTTAGATCCGATCGAGCAACCGAGCCAGAGGGTTAGGACGTTTTTAATTGTCGAAACCGTTGCTTTCTTCTTCCGACTTCCCTCTTCCTTCTTCCTTCTTCCTTCTTCCTTCCTCTAGAACTTTTTTGATTTCCTCGATCGCCCGACGCGCAACTTCTTCAGGCCTTTCGCCTCCGGAAATGCCAACTCGGACATCTGCTTGAGCGTAGAAACGCTCTCGTTCGCTCAAAAGGCTTTGCAGCTTAGATTTGAGGTCTCCCTGCCGCAGTAGGGGCCGAGTGCTGTCCGATCGCAGTCGATCGTATAATTGGTCTACAGGTACATCCAGCCACACCACGATACCGTAATGCAAGTAACCCCAATTTGTCGATCGGGCAACAATACCGCCGCCCGTAGCCACGATCGAATTTTGATAAGCAGCCAATTCGCCGAGCACTTTCGTTTCTAATTCCCGAAAAGCCTCTTCGCCTTCGCGATCGAAAATCTCAGCAATTGACTGATTAGCAACTCGCACAATTAGTTCATCCGTATCAAAAAAACGGTATTTTAATTCCCTTGCCAAAATCCGCCCCACCGTGGTTTTGCCCACACCCATCATCCCGACGAGATAGATATTAACTCCCCTCAACAAATCCACCGCCAAATCCTCCAATATTTTGCTATTTTTTCAGGTTAATCGGGCCGTCGCTGGGACGTGAGTCGTCCTCATCAAAGACATCATCCTCATCCAATCCCCAATCATCCTCTGTGTCTGCACTAGGATTTTGGGGTACTTGGGCGCCACCCCCTGGAGGTATGGGATCTTGCGGGGGAACCAGCACTCGATACTCTGCATCGTAGACAGACTCTGTTTGTCCCACCCCCGACTTGCTGGGATCTCGATAGCCATAGGAGTATACTGAGCCAGCCCAAGACTTGCTTTTTGGTTCCTGCTTCGATTCGTAAGCCCTCGGATTTGCTGCTGGAACGTCATTTACCTGCGGTCGATCGGCAAAATCGCGATCGTCCCCCCAATCATCATCGCTGCCGCCAGAGACCGATTTTGAGCCATCTGAAACCCAATCATCTTCATCATCTGCGGCTTGAATAATTGTCGGTTGATTGTAATTCTTGGCAACAGCAGGGTTTGGAGTTTCTGGTTGGAAAGTCTGCGGAGTGTAGCCTGCCGGTGTCCCGTACTCAGTTCGATCGGAAGTTTGGCTATTTTCTGTCTCAAAATCGGGGTCAATCTCCTGTTTTCTGGGAGGAGGAGGAGGCGCGTAAGCTGTTCTCCTGTCTGCTGAGACAGCCTCACGGCTGCGAATGTTGCGCCCGCTGGGAGTTCGTGTTTGAGATAGGTAATTTGAAAAGGAAAGCAAAGCAGAAATCAATAAAGACGTGACAACTCCCGTCCCCATGCTGAGCAAAATCCAGATAGATAAGGGTAAAGCGGGCGATCGAATTCCCAAAAATACCAGCGATAATGCCGGCTCCACATTTTGTAAGGCAAAAATAGTTAGCCCTACCACAATCACGAGCAATAATACAGGACGCATATCAAATTTTAATTGGTAATGGGTAATTGGTAATGGGTAATGGGTAATGGGTAATGGGTAATGGGTAATGGGTAATGGGTAATGGGTAATGGGTAATGGGTAATGGGTAATGGGTAATGGGTAATGGTTGGTAATTGGTAATTGGTAATTGGTAATGGTTATTGGTTATTGATTATTGATTATTGTCAACTATCAACTATCAACTATCAACTGCCAACTGCCAACTGCCAACTGCCAACTATCAACTATCAACTGCCAACTGCCAACTGCCAACTGCCAACTATCAACTATCAACTGCCAACTGCCAACTGCCAACTGCCAACTGACTACTCTTCTTCCTTCCAGCGTTTGAGAGGAACGCAATCAACCCCCAACTGATCTAAAGCCCGAGCCACAACAAAGTCTACCAAATCTTCAATAGTTTGCGGATTGTGATACCAAGCAGGAATCGCTGGCACAATTCTAGCTCCAGCTTCTGCTAAGGTAGTCAAATTCCGCAGGTGAATCAAGCTAAAAGGGGTTTCTCTAGGTACAAGTACCAATTTTCGCCCTTCCTTGAGCTGAACGTCGGCCGCTCTTTCGAGTAAATCCGAGCTCAAGCCAGCCGCCAACTTGCCTAGTGTACTCATGCTACAGGGAATAATCATCATCCCTTCGGTGCGAAACGATCCGCTAGCAATATTAGCACCAACATCTTGCCAGGGATGACACCGGAGTTTGCCAGAATTGGGTACTCCTGCTTGTTCTCGCCAGAATTCTTCTTGCAAAGTCGGTTCTGCGGGCATTCGGATGTTCTGTTCGCTTTGCCAAACTATGTAGGTAGATTTTGATGCTACCAGTTCGACGGCGCGATCGGCTTCCAACAGATATTTTAAAGTCCGCACGGCGTAAATCAGTCCCGATGCTCCAGTCACTCCTACAATCAGCGGGTAGTTATTTGTCATTTGTTATTTGTTAGTTGTTATTTGTTAGTTGTTATTTGTTAGTTATTAGTTGACTGTGGGAGCATCTCACCTTTTGCAAAAAAGCAATTTCTTCACAGTGCGAGCTTAAGAGCTCGCGAGTTGGATAGATCGCGAGCGGGGACAGCACTATAAAATCAAAACTGAGATGCTCCCGTTGACTGTTGACTGTTGTTAATTATTTTTGGATGATTTATGACTATAGTTTGCTCCCAATTTATCAATACTTAGTTGCTAGACAATGACAACTAAGTATTGAGGAAAATCAACTGTCAACTGTCAACTGTCAACTGTCAACTGTCAACTGTCACCTGACTATTCCTCATCATCAAAAGCTTGGCTGCCACCACCAACTGCAACTAAGTCAATTTGTTGGCGGTAGTAGTCAACGCTTTTGACTTGAACTTCTACCCGATCGCCCAAACGGTACTGATTGCGGTTTTTGCGACCAACTAGAGTTTGCTGGCGCGATCGATATTCATACCAATCATCCTTCAGCGAAGAAACGTGCACCAACCCTTCAACTCGCAAAAGTTCACTTTCCGGCGGCCGCACCTCAATTTCCACAAAGAAACCGTAAGACTGCACCCCTGTAATCAAACCCTGGAAAGTTTGACCGGTGCGCTCTTTCATCAATCCAGTTTTCTTCAATCCCTGCAAATCGCTTTCGGCATCCTCAGCAACCCTTTCGCGTTCCGTCAGGTGTACCACCGCCGCTGCAAACTCTGTCTCAAACTCGTGGTGCAAGTCTGGCGGCAGGACATTCCAAGTAATTTGACCGTGACAGGAGGAATGGTGCAGGTTGACTTTTTCTTTCGCACGAGTTGTGCGGCTGCTGCGGCCTTGCTCTAACACAGCGTGCAACACCCGCAGCACCAGCAAATCGGCGTAGCGGGAAAGCGGCGAAGTGCAGCGCGTGTAGCCATCTGACAGGGCCAAACCGAAGTGCGGCTTGGGAGTTGTGCTGTAAACAGCGGGCTTCATCGTGTCTTCGAGCAGGTAGGTGAGAACTCTTTCGGACTTGAGGCCGGCAAACTGTTGGGTAAATCGCTGGAAGTCAAAGGGCAGAACTTCTTCCTCGTTTTCGAGATACAGTTCGCCTCCGAGGTTGTTGGAGAGTTTGATGAACTCTTGAATGTCTGCCGGATCTGGCATCGGTTGGACGCGGTAGATTGCTGGGACTCCCAAGGCTTGCAGGTGAGTGGCGACAGCTTCGTTGGCAAGTACGACCAACTCCGAGACAGCCGACTGGGCGGCGGGAGCCGTTGCAAAAGCTCCTAATTCGCCTTCGTCGTCGAAGTGAGAGTTAGCATCTGGCAAATTTAGTTCAAAAGCTCCCCGCTTGAGCCTCGCCTGTCTGGCAGCCTTTGAGGCTGCGGAGATTTGAGCGAGGAAAGGACGGAGGGCGGAGGATAAAGCGGGATCTTCGGCATCGGAGCCTGGTTCGATAATTGCTTGAGCTTGCTCGTAGGTTAGCTGGTAGTCAATGTGAATGACGCTGGTTTGAATTTCGTATTCTAGGAGTTCTCCTGATTCGTCTAGGGTGAGCATGATGCTGAATGCCAGCCGTTCGGTGTCTAGCAGCAGGGAGCAGCGCTCGTTGAGGAGTTCTGGCACTACGGCGATGATTTTTTCTCCCAAATGGGCTGCTGTGCCTCGTTTGCGGGCTTCGCGATCTAGGGGAGTTTCGGGCTGTACGTACTCGGCGGCGTCGGTGACGTGGATTCCAACTTGCCAGCCGCCGGACTTCAGACTTTCGATCGACAATGCGTGTTCTATTGGCGGATCTGAGAGGAATGAGGTCGGGTCAAACTCGTTTTCGGTTGCGTCGTCTGAGAAACTTTCCTGCTGAGTTTTCGGGGCATCATTTTCGCCGTTGGTTTCTATCGGTTCATTTCTGCTGAAGGTAACAGTCAAGATGTTCCGCAAATCTAGCCGTTTTTTGATGTCGGTTTTTTTGACTTTGCTGGGCAAATTTTCGGCTGCTTTGATGACGGCTGCGGGGAAGGAGCGCGGCAAGTCGTGCTTGCAGCATACGATGTCGAGGTCATCGGCGGCTTCGGCGTCGGAACCGAGTACCTGTACTACTTTCCCGACTGGGCGGTGGGTTCCCAGGGGATAGCGTTTGACTTCGACGTGTACTAAATGGTCGATCGCCTCTTGGAGATTTGTACCGTTGGCGAGCAAGTCTAGTTCAAACAACAGGCGATCGTCCAGGGGAATTGCTCTGTAGCTGACGCGGCCGGTGGGGGTGGCGGTTTGCTTGACTCGCGCCAGTACCGAGGGGTTAGCGCGTTCGAGGATGAGCATAACTTCGCCTTCGGGCGATCGGCGGCGGCTACCTTCTTTGATAATTTTCACTAAAACTCGATCGCCATTCCAAGCAGTCGAGAGGTGACTTTCCCGCACATAAACGTCTTCTGAGCCTTCAGCGTCTTGAATCGCAAAGCAAAATCCTTTGCTCGAACAGCGCAGTTTTGCTTCTACCACGTCATCTTCAGCTACTCGACGATAGCGGCCTTTGTCTTTGACTAATATGCCAATTTTCTCTAGAGCTTCTAATGCGATTTGAAGTTTGAGTTGACTGGTTTCATCATTGCAGTCGAGTTTTTTTTCTAGTGCTTTGGGAGCCACTAATTTGTCTTCTGTAAAATTTGCCAGCAGTGCAGCGATAGAAAATTCCATGTAGCGATCGATCCTCTTGTTTCCAGCAATTAGTCTAATTTTGGCGAAATCAGCCGCACCCTCTCTTGCCCTCGCTGTGCCTGCTTCCCAACAAATGCGCGGGTTAGTAGGTGGAGATACCAGCACAGTCGGTGCTACCCGTGCGCGGGGATTTTTTCAGATTATTTCCCCACACCAGCAGTCGCTAATTGTCTGCTGTCTGTCAGCAAATGACAGATGATGGTGCAGACAAATACCCCATACCCTATTCCCCAATACAATTTTTTAGCGTTGGTTCCTTTGCTTTTGGCTTGCAGCGCCGAGCTCTTCGCGAAGTAGAAAGCCCCTGTCGGTTCTTAAAAGATGACTCGATGCTGAAAGCGACGGGTTGAGTCCTGGATCGGGAGATGGAGAGATGCAGAGGGAGAAAATTTGCATTTGGGCCTCCTGCCTTTTTCCTTCTGCCTTTTTCCTGCTTTCTTCTGCTTTTTGAAGTGCCTCTTGCCTTGTGCTAAAGCCAAAGATTTTACCGTCTCAAGGCAAAATTGCTAGTAGCTCGCCGCTGCGATACCCCTGTTTTTGCAAGCACTCTGCCCTTGCGGACGGAGGTGCAATTCAGGGTAGGGAGCAATCTGTGCTGTAGAAAGTGCAAGGTACACAAAACCGGAGACTTTTACTACTTTTGCCTAGTTGCTGTGTCATCTCCTATAGGTAGAAATGACCCCCGGTGCTTGTTAGCTTAAACCGCCGGATGTGGGATAGGGTTTAGTCGCGTGAAAGGTTGCGCGGATGATTCACCTTACATTTATTGTATGTTGAATATGTGCTTTCAGAAAAATGTTTTCTCTGGGTTGTACTAAACTTAAGTCATCAGCCCCTTCTGGTTTCGGGGTCAAAAAATTATGTTTGCTGAATTTCGCGCCCTTTATCCCGCTGGACAGTTGATCTGTGAGTTGCTGACTATTCATCACGGTAAGTTTGTGGTTCGCTGTCTGGTTCAGGTTGACGGCAAAACTCTCGCTACTGGTATGTCCGCTGCTGAGTCTGTTGAGGATGCTGAAGACCGCGCCCGATCGCGAGCGATTGCTGTCCTCGCATTTGCTGCTGCTCCGGCTCCGGTTGCTGCTGTTCCCGTTCCGGCTCCGGCTCCGGCTTCGGTTGCTGCTGTTCCCGTTCCGGCTCCGGTTGCTGTTGTTCCCGTTCCGGCTCCGGCTCCGGTTGTTCCCGTTCCCGTAGCCCCCCCTCCTGTTGTTCCCGTTCCCGTTCCCGTTGGGCCAGCCCTTGCTCCGCTTCCGGTTTTAGAAATGCCTGTTCCAGACAAAATTGACATACCACATCAAAGCAATTTTGTCAATAGGGAAACCAAATTAAATGCAGAGCCGACGATCGCACCTGTAGCGGAACCTTTGCCGCCAACAGTCGATTTACCTCCGGCGGTGGGATTTGTACCGAAGCAGTTAGACTCGGACGCTTGGCTGTCTTCCAGCTACGGCGAACCGCTTCCAGAATTGGAAGTGCCAAATACTAGCCAAAGCGAACTGTCGCAAGGTGCGGCCGAAGTCCGGGAATTGCAACCGATCGCGGTAGGAATTCCCAGCGATGCGATCGAAGATGATTCTGATACGATCGCCCAAATAGACGCAATTCTCAAACGGCTGCGATGGACAAAAAAACAGGAAACCGACTGTCTCGAACAAAATTATGGCAAGTCATCGCAGAGAGAACTTGCTAGCGAACAGTTGGCAGATTTCCTAGAATATCTAGAAATCTACAGCAGAACCACCGAAGAAATCAAGAGATTGGGATGGACAGCCAACCAAGGAAAAGATTATCTCAAACAAGGTTACGGCAAAGAAGCACGACATTTCTTAAATAGAGAAGAATTGTTCGACTTCCTGCAATATCTCGAATCTTTACCTTAACAATCAGGAAAATAGGTTTGTAGTGAGGACTTTAGTCCTTCTTTCTTGCAGGTTTGTAGTGAGGACTTCAGTCCTTCTTTCTTGCGGACTTTAGTGAATCACTATAAACTGTTTTTATTAACAGTAATTGAGCGGTTCATAAAAAATAAAAATTAAAAACAGGGAAATATTCTCCATTTTTAATTTTTAATTTACCAGTTCTGGACGAATTGAGGCCAAAGGGGGGGCATCTCAGTTTGGCATTTATAGTGCTGTCCCCGCTCGCGAGTTGTAGAATACGCGAGCGGGGACAGCACTATAAAAAAAAATGCTTTTTGCAAAGCTGAGATGCTTCCGGCCAAAGAAACCGGGTTTTTTACTTAATCTGTGGATTACAACGAGCGTCCCCGCTCGCGAGTTGTAGAATACGCGAGCTCGCGACAGCTCGCACTATAAAAAAAAATGCTTTTTGCAAAGCTGAGATGCTTCCGGCCAAAGAAACCGGGTTTTTTACTTAATCTGTGGATTACAACGAAGGATTTTCGCAAAAAACCCGGTTTCTGACTACCCGTGCGTCTAGGACTATTTACGCCACAGCAGCGATCGGGCGGCTAGCAGAAGGACGGCGATCGATCACTTGATCGACCAAACCATAGTCCTTTGCTTCTTCAGCCGACATAAAGAAATCGCGTTCGGTATCTTCTTCAATGCGGGAAAGCGGCTGACCGGTATGATCTGCCAAAAATTGATTCAGGCGCTGTTTGTGGTACAAAATCTCTTTCGCCTGAATTTCAATATCGGTAGCTTGTCCTTGAGCTCCGCCCAGAGGTTGGTGGATCATAATCCGGGAGTGAGGCAAACTCATCCGCTTGCCTTTAGCGCCCGCACTCAGCAGAAAAGCGCCCATGCTGGCGGCCAAACCAAGACAAATAGTGCAAATGTCGGGGCGGATGTGGTTCATCGTGTCAAAAATGCCCATACCTGCTGTTACCGATCCGCCGGGGGAGTTGATATAGAGGTAAATATCTTTCTCCGGGTCTTCGGCGTCTAAAAATAGCAATTGGGCTACGATCAGGTTGGCTAAGTCGGAGTCAACCTGTTGGCCCAAGAAGACGATGCGATCGCGCAGGAGTCGCGAGTAAATGTCAAAGGCGCGTTCGCCGCGACCGGATTGTTCTATAACTGTTGGGATCATTGAACGGGCCTGCCTATTACGTATCTTTTTTTTATTTTAACGATTTGGGCTCATTTATAGTTAGGGTGCGCTGGCGGGCGATCGGCAAATCGCTAAAATCGTTGAGTTTGGCAGGGTTGGGCTGTTAATTTGTGGAAAATGTGTCGGGCGGGCGATCGGATTTCCGATCGGGCGGGCGATCGATCTTGAGGAAGCGGACATCAATCAATGTTAAATGTTGTTGTGCGGCGATCGGATCGTGGCGAGAAGTACGATCGCTTGTTCGCGGCTGACACTAGGGAAATGGTCGAGAAACTCGTTGAGCGAATCACCAGCTTCGAGATAATCAAGCAAAGTCTTCATCGGGACGCGAGTGCCGATAAAGACAGGAGTTCCGCCTAAAATGTCGGGGTCGCTATGAACGATCGGTATAGGTAATCTGGGGTTCATCATCGCTTACGTATTTTGAATATAGCCTTTTTCAGAAAGATGAGGTATGCCAAGATATGTTGGAACCTTTACAGCGTAAAGCTTTTCAGGTCAAGACTTGTACCTCGTGAATGTGAGAAAGGCTATATATCGATTTTAGTCGATCGGTCCGCAGTCAAGTATTCGTAGGGTGTGTCGCGATCGAAAATCCCTAAGAAAAGAGCGACAATCTCGATCGCGACGCACCTTACACAATCGTTCAACAAACAACCCAAAAAATTGTTGTGTAACAAGACTTTTTATAAATGGTATTTAGTTAAGACGGATTGACCCTGGGCCTGATATTTTAAGAACAGATCCCAAATGGGTGCCATAACAGAAAAGAGTCACAGTTGGATAGTTTCATGAGCGCTCAATTTAAACTACTGACAGATCGATTAATTTTGCGTCCGCTCATTAGCGCAGATTTATCCTCAATCCAGGCTGCTGCTAGTGTTCGTCAGATTGCTGACACCATGATTTCAATTCCTCATCCCTATCCCGATGGCGAAGCTGAGCGATACATTGCTCGACAAAAGGCTGAGTTTGAAGCGGGGCATTCTGTCACCTTTGTCATGGAGCAGAGATTTGAAAAGAAGTTTAACGGAATCATTGAAATTCGAGACATTGAACGAGAGCATTCTCAGGCTGAATTGAGTTTTTGGTTGGCCGTTGAAGCGTGGGGACAGGGATATATGAGCGAAGCCTTAAAACCAGTGCTGCGATTTGGATTTGAAGAATTAGAACTCAATCGACTCTACGCTTACCACATGATTAGAAATCCAAGTTCCGGGCAAGTTTTGCGAAAAAATGGGCTTGTGTACGAAGGGATGCTGCGCCAACGAGTACGAAAATGGGGGATGTTTGAGGACGTGGCATTGTGGGCAATTTTGCGAAACGATTGGTGTGTTCCAGGGGTACAACAACTAGATGGAGCAGTCCTTTGAGGGTTTTTTAGTCGATCGTTTCCTCAAGCGGCTCATCGAAATCATCTGCCATGATAATCATACCTTCCATCGTTCCTGCAACACGACGCTTTTTCGGTGGTTTTTCTTGAGGAGATTTTTGAGCGTACTTCTCAATCAAAAACTCGATGTAATGAAGCACCTCTGTCTGAAAAGACTCTGGTAGTTCTTCTAATTTTTCTAAAATCACTGGCTGTATCATTGTTTCTTCTCCTTAGCTGTCTTCAGTAAAAACATTTTGGTAAAATTGAGAGTTACTGGTAGCGTGACTTCTTGGATTTTATCACCTCAATTACATTGTCGTGTCTTTGCCCTTCAATAATATCCTTAAGATGAATCTGTCCATTGACGTACTGAACGTGGATGCGCCAGCCTGAGACTTTATCAATATCAGCGCGATAAACTGCCTGCTTCACACCTTTAACTTTATGCAGTCTCGTTTTGGGAAATTGTCTCGTTCTGTGACATTCCTGGTCTTCAAGTTCTGCTAAAGCTTCCAGAAAACTAATCTTTAGCTCATCATCTGGCAAAATTTTCATAGCTTCGTAAATAATGCCATATTCATCGCATAGAGTAAGATTTTGTGCCATAACCAAGCTGATGATATCTAGGCAGTTTCTCGATCGCCCTGAAGTAGGTCTTGATACAAAGACTCTGCTACATCGTTATATGCTCGATCGAGTTCGTCGTGTAGAACTGCTCGAAAAAGAGTAAAAATAGCTTGCCCAAAAATAGGGTCTTCGTCAACCGCCAAAACCACTCTTAGTTTTTGAGAAATTCGTAGCGTATAAAGCGAAGACTCGTAACCATTCAGGTCTGACGATAGCGGGAGACGACGCAGCTTGCGATACACATTTGATTTTTGAGTAGGAAAAAGGCTGGCACAATAATTAATTTTTTGAATTACTGCGGCTTTCTCATCTTCATTTAGCAGCGCAATATCTTTCTCAAATTCCCTTGTTGACTCAATTAGAATATCCACGTTAAAAACCGTAAAAAAATATACAACTATTATACTACAAACAGCTTTTGACTGTCAAGACTCGTTGTTCACAACTTATCAACGAACTCACTTGTTTAACAAGCCACAATTCAAATTTTAATCACCCAACCTCGACGGTACATTCCATACAAAATCAACCACCAACACAATACCGCCGTCACTGCAAAAGCCAGAGAACCATTCAACGGCCCAGCCCAAGGCACAAACCAGTTTTCATAAATCCAAGTGTAAGTTGTTGGAGCAGTTTTACCAATGCCGATATGAGTTTTTAACAAAAGTCTAGCGACAATACCAGAGGCCACAAACAAGAAAATTGCATTCAATCCCATGATTTCAAACGGCCATCCCCATTTCCACTTTCGCACTTCTATTGTTTCGTAGCAAGCTGCTAGCAAAAGCAAAGCCCAACCAGCGGTAAAAACTACATAGGAACTCGTCCACAATTGTTTGTTGATCGGAAATAAAAATCCCCACAAATGACCAATTACTAAGCAACACAATCCACTAATTACTAAATTTAAACTCGTCCGGGTTTTGATTGGCTGCACGCGCAGCCATTCCCCTGTAAAATAGCCAGACAAAACTGTGACAACTGCTGGTAACGTACTCAACAGTCCTTCAGGATCGAAGGGGCCGCCTTTGTAGAGGTGTTGGCTACCCAGAATTAGCCGATCGACATATCCACCCACATATCCCTCTGGCGTCAGTGCGTATTCAGTGTACCCCCCTACAGCAAATACGAATAATACGCCCCAATAGCCTAAAAGCACCGCAACAGCGAGCAGTTTTTGATTGCGGGGGGAAAGGTTCAGAATCGCGATCGCACTAATTGCATACGCTAAACCGATGCGCTGCAATACTCCCATAATCCTGATTTTACCGAAATTTTCCACTGGGGCGCCGTTCAAAAGTACGTCAAGGGCGATCGAAGATGTATTTAGCAGCAATCCTAATACAAATAAAATCGCCGCCCGCCGCGCAATTCGCCAATAAATATTTGTTTCTATTTTTGTAGTAGTTTCAGTATATTTTGACAGCGAGAAGGACATCGCACAGCCAACGATGAACAGAAAAAAGGGAAATACCAAGTCTGTCGGGGTGCACCCGTGCCATTCTGCGTGATCTAGCGGCGGATACACCTGTTTCCAACTGCCGGGGTTGTTCACTAGAATCATTGAGGCGATCGCAATTCCGCGAAAAACATCAAGAGATTTTAATCGCATAAATTAAGTTATTTGTTCACTGTTCACTGTTCACTGTTCACTGTTCACTGTCTTAGCTGATGCCCATTTCCTAATTCTTTTCGGCCCAATTCCCCATGCCCCATGCCCCATGCCCCATGCCCCATGCCCCATGCCCCATGCCCTATATCTCTATCCCTTCCAGAGTCATAATCAGTGCATTCTTCATCAACATATCGCAGCGTTCTGCATAAAACAATGCAGCCTTATCATACTTGTTCACTTGCAAGACACGCATAAACATTTGCCTCGCTTGCGCGAATTGCTGCTGGTAGTGAAAAAAAATGCCCTGTTCAAAATCAGTTTGGGTTTTTCCTTTTAGTTCGATCATCATATCCGAATCACCGTCATAAATCTCAAACACAGCCACCGGCGCTTGTTTTCCTTTTACTTGAACGCGATCGAGAAATCGGCACTTATAATGTTGGGGGTCGTCAATCCGGCACAAAGTCTGAACGCTAGCAACAATACCAACTCCATAAAGCTTTGTCAATCCTTCCACCCTAGAGGCTAAATTTACAGCATCAGAAATGACTGTACTTTCCATCCGTTCCGCCTCGCCAATAGTACCCAACATTAAAGTTCCAGTATGCAAGCCAATCCCTATAGAAATAGGTTTGTATCCACAATTTTGTCTGTGTTTGTTATAAATTTTAACTTGCTGCTGCATCTCTATTCCCGCTTGCACAGCATCTTCAGCACAGTTAGGAAACAAAGCCATAATCCCGTCGCCAATATATTTATCTATAAAACCGTTGTACTGGCGGATAACTGGGCCAACTCGGCTTAAGTAAGAGTTGAGAAATTCAAAATTTTCTCGGGGAGACATACTCTCTGACAAACTTGTAAATGAACGAATATCAGCAAACATAATCGTCATTTCTGCCTGTACAGAGTCTCCCAATCTGGCATCAACTATGCTTTCTCTTTGGAGGAATTTCAAAAATTCTTTGGGTACAAAGCGCGCTGACGCTGCTGCTATTTTTTCTAGTTCACTTTTGCTGGCTTCAATTTGAGTCAGGGCGCGAAATGCTCTGAGTGCTGTCACTACCGTGGTAAATAACTTTTTGTTTGTTAGTTCTGTTTTTGTTTTGTAATCATTAATATCGTAGCTGACAATTACTACATCTTCTGGCACTTGTCCTGGCTGTCCGGTACGCAAAATAATCCGTACTACTTGATTCTCTAAAATATCGCGGATGTACTTTACTACTTCCAAGCCTGCCTCTTCTGTTTCCATGACTACATCGAGTAAAATCAAGGCTATGTCTGGATGGGCTTCGATTATTTCTTTGGCTTCTTTACCTGAGTAAGCGCTGATAAATGCGATCGCTTTGTTTTCAAATATAAATTCATTTAAAGCGAGTTTTGTAATATTATGAATTTCTATTTCATCGTCTACAATCAATATTTTCCAACTGCCTGCGATCGGCTTGTCTTCCGTCTCGTCTTCGTCGGCAAATATTAATTCATCGTCGCCCGCCACTATTAATTCGTCATCGCCCGCAGCCAACACATTTTTACTAGCTTCTGACATTTATCGTTCTCCTAAATAGAATTATATTAAAACTGACAGTATAATAACTAATTTCTTCTTATAACAGGAAATTCTATCATAAATTTTGTGCCTTTTTGTACTTGACTTTCGCAGCGAATTCTGCCTTTTAGTTTTTGCGTGACAAGGTTGTAAATAATGTGCAGTCCCAATCCTGTGCCGCCCTGACCTCTTTTTGTCGTAAAGAATGGTTCAAAAATTTTACTGAGATTTTCTGGGGTAATTCCTTTGCCGTTATCGGCATATTCAAATATTAGCCGATCGCCCTCTAGTTTCAAATCAAACGCCAGAATCCCCCCATTTTCTCCATCGTAAGCGTGAATTAGGGAATTCAACACCAGATTTGTCACAATTTGAGAGAACACACCGGGGTAACTGTCCAGTACAATATTTTCATCGCACTTAATCTCTACTTTGTGCTTAGTTCTTCTGAGTTTGGCGCTTAAGGATGTCAAAATCTCCTCTAGATAGTTTTTCACGTTAAACGTGCGTTTTAATTCGCTCGACTGATCTACAGCCACTTCTTTAAAACTGTGAATCAAATCTGCCGCCCGCGTGAGGTTGGATAAGATCATATTACTGCTTTGCAGCGCCGTATCCAGGAATTTTTCTAGCTCCGATCGTTTAATTTGTCCCTTGCTGTAAAGATCCAAAAATTTGGTGACTTTTTCAGCCAGTAGCGAGGCGGCAGTGATACCTACGCCGATGGGAGTATTTATTTCGTGGGCGACACCTGCAACCAACCCTCCGAGAGCAGCCATTTTTTCCGCTTCTACCAGTTTATTTTGAGCCGATTTTAAGTCTTCTAAAGTTTGGGACAATTCGCAGGTACGCTGCTGAACTAAGTTTTCAAGATTCTGATTGAATTGCTGCAAGTTCATGTAAAGTTGGGCGTTTTCAATCGAGATAGAAATTTGAGAAGACAGCAGTTTTAATAGTTCCAACCTGTCTGGCGTAAAAGCGCCTGTAGTCAGATTGTTTTCTAAATATAAAATGCCACTGAGTTTGCCTTGATGGATTAAGGGAGTGCAAAGAATTGATTTAGGTTGAACCGCAATTATATAAGGTGCGCGAGTAAATTGTCCTTCGCGGGTGGCATCATTTAAAACTATACTTTCCTGGGTACGGGCGACGTAGTTGACAACAGAAACTGCCAGCAAAGTTACTTCTCGATCTTCACATACAAAATCTATCGGAATTGATTGCATTACATTAACCCGCTCGACATCCACAGAGCCTGATGCTTCAATCACCCATTGACCAGATTTTTCTAGTATTAAAAAGCCTTTTTGTCCCCCGGCATTTTCAATAACAATTTTCATCAGTTTTGCCAGCAGTTTGTCTAGAACTATTTCGCCCGCTAAGGTTTGCGATGCTTTTACTGCTGTTGTCAAGTCTAGTACGCCTGCACCGTCGCTCGTAGTGCAAGCGCTACTCGTAGATTTGTGAGTTTCGATATTCGTTGAAATCGAGGGTGAAGTCAGCAACTGCGAGTATTTTGATTCTAAATGCGCTACTTTCGCTTTAGCTCCCCAGCGCTGATAGCAATAACGCGCTTCTGTCAAGTAAGTTTTCGCAATTCTTTCTCGTCCAATCGATAAATAAAATGCTCCTGCCAATTCTGCTGCTAGTGCTTGTACCTGTATGTATCCGTTTGTTTGCGCTCCGGCAATGGCGGAGTCGTAATATTCCATTGCTCTCACAATATCTCCCAATATTCGAGCTTTTTCAGCGGCAATCAAGTCACATTTGTGCTGGAGGTTCATCGGCGCAGAAAGTGCTTTTTTTTGCATTTTTTTTAGGTTGGTGTTTGCGTAAAAAAGATGCTCTTCTTGTACCTCTTTTGTTGCCGATGGATATGCTGCGAGTCGGGCTAGAGAATCATAAAAATGGTATTCAGGAACATTAATAAACCCCACAACTCCGTCTAAATAAACTTCGGCTTGCGCTGCATTTTCTAGCGCCAGCTCGACATTGCCAAATAAATAGGCTAATATTAATTTCTGTAAGTAAAAAGTTTGAAGTCCCACTCGATCGTTAACTTTCAACAGCAGCGGCAATAATGTTTTTTCGCTGTAAGCTTCACGTAATAAAATGTCGGGGCTTTCCATTTTCCCCATCAATTGCAAAACTGTTTGCCAATATATTTGATTCCAAGTCAATACCGTTTCTTGCTTTAGTTGAAATAGCAAATGGTTGTAATTTACCATTTTTCGTTCCAGTTGCGGCAATTCTTGACCAATAAAATACAAGGACTGACAAATATTTACGGCAGAATATCCAACCGATTCTAAATCACCATTTTCGAGCGCGCTTTGATAGGCTTCTTCTAACAGAGGTAAAGTATCTTTAACGTGATGTTTGCCGTGCATCAAAATGAAGGCAACTAAATTAAGAGTCTTGCTTTTGAATTCTAAAGCATTTAGCCGAGCGATCAAATTTAATGCTAATTGACCAAATCGCTCGCCCGATTCAATGTCTCTAACTATTCCTTTTAAAATTGCTCCGTAATTAGCATAACCGAAGGCAGAAAAAGCAGAGTTTCCGTAGTTTATAGATAAATTAACTTGCTCGCAGACAATCAACGGCAACAGTATGGGTTCAACAATCGAGGTAGCCGACAACATACTGGAAAGGACGCGCATAGTTGCTAATTTACGCGGCTCGGTCATCATAGGCAAGTCAATTAAATCTTCTATCTTTTTTCCTGTTAAATAAGCTGAGGTTTTGGTAAGTGCTTGCTGAATGTGGAGGGGAGTTGGCGATTTTGGAAAGTTTATTCCTAACATTGTGAGTGATTCCCGACCAATTGTTACCGCTTCTTGCAGTTTGGTTTGCATCGCACAAGCTGTGATTCGGATTTCAAAAACTTTGATTTTGTCTAGTTCATTTTTGGCGTATTGCAAGACAATTTTTGCCCATTTTTCCATTTGTTCAAAATCGGTATTGAGGTAAGCTGCTTCTGCTGCTGACTCGTAGAGTGCAAGAGTCAAGTCGTAGTCGGTTTGCCAACTTTGCATGGGAAGCAATGCAATACCTGCGGCCAAATATTTGACAGCGAGTTCATAAGCTGCACTGGCTTTTGCTTTGCGGCCCGCCATTAAATTTAATTTACATAAATGAAGTTTTTCTAATTCACTGCTGATGATTGGTTGGGCTGCATTTAGTTGGTTGACTAAATCGAAAATATGGTTTTCTAATTGCTCTGGATGCGCGTTTTGCAGCAAGAATCTGCCGATTTTGAGATGAATTTCTTGTTTCTGAGATTCGGATATTAAAGCGTAAGCTGCTTGCTGAACTCGCTCGTGCAAAAATTTATAAGTTGCGCTACCAGCATCAGCAACTGGTAGGGACAATTCATCTGTAACGTCTCTAGATATTTGGTCTGTTAACCCTGTGCTTGCTGCTAGTGCGATCGGAATTTTGTAAGCGTTATTCACGGGCAAAATCAGACCGGACTGAACTGCTTCCCAGAGGTGTGTTGCTGCGGAAGTCAGAGGTTGTTCGCTGATTTGGGAGAGAATTGCTAAATCAAATTTGTTGCCTATACAAGCGGCTAATGTTAGCAGTTCCTGCGTATTACCTGAAAGTTTCTGAATGTTGTCTATCATTAATTCCACAACATTGTCAGTTATTCCTATTTCTTGTATTTGCTCAATGTCCCACTGCCACTCGCCTGTGATTTTGCATTTTTTCACAGCTTGTTCTGGGATTTGTTCGGCAAAGTCAGACAAGTGAGGTTCGGCTCGATCGACCGAATTTTCAGAGGCTACAAATTTAAATTGTAGCATTTTTTGGGAGTAAAGAGACTTCAGCAATTGGGCTATAAAAAATGGATTTCCTCCGGTTTTGTGAAACAGTAATTGTCCCAAAGGTAGCGATTTTTCTGGGGCGCAGCTCAGAGTATCCGCGACGAGTTGATTGACGCTGTTAATATCTAAAGGCAAAAGGGCGATCGTACTTACATTCCCGCCTGCTTTCCTAATTGTTTCTGCGGCTAGCATTACGGGATGATTTGCATCTACTTCTGATTCTCTATAGGCTCCGATTATTAATAAGTATTGGCTGGCCATGTCAGTTGCTAGCAGTTGGATTAACTTGAGCGAGGCTGAATCAATCCACTGCAAGTCATCGAGAAAAATTACCAGCGGGTGTGCTTTTTGAGTAAAGATGCGGATGAATTTTTGAAATACTAAATTAAAGCGATTTTGAGATTCATTCGATCCTAAATCTGGCACAGAAGGCTGCGACCCGACAATCAGTTCTACTTCGGGAATAACTTCAATAATTACTTGGCAGTTGCTACCGAGAGCATTTAAAATTTTTTGTTTCCAAACTAGCACTTTGGCGGCTGTTTCTGTGAGAATTTGCTGCAACAAGTCTTGAAAAGCTTGGAGCAAAAAAGCGTAGGGAATATCGCGCTTGAATTTCTCAAATTTGCTGTCAATAAAATACCCATTTTCCCGGAGTATGGGTTGGTAAATTTCATAGACAAGCGACGATTTGCCAAGGCCGGCACAACCGGAAATAAGTAGGATTTCTGTATAGCCTCGCTTCATGCGATCGAACGTATTGAGAAGTAGATTAACTTCGGCTTCTCGTCCGTAAAGTTTTTGGGAAATTTGCAGGTGAGTTGACCGATCTTGCTCGCCGAGGGTGATGTGAGAAATTGCGCCGCTTGTTTGGAGTTGAGCGAGACAATTTTCCAAGTCGTACAAAAGTCCGAAAGCACTTTTATACCTGTCTTCGGCAGTTTTTGCTAATAGCTTCATTACGATATCGTCAACGGCTAGAGGAATCTCGTCGCTTTCTGTTTGATTGATGCTGCCTTTGACTTTCTGCTTTCTATTTTCGCCAGGAGAAACGGGCGTTTTAGCAATATGGCAGTGCACTAATTCCATCGGATCGATCGCATTAAAAGGCAATTCGCCGCAGAGCATTTCATAAAAAGTGACGCCTAAAGAATAAAAATCGGTGCGGTAGTCGATCGCCCGATTCATGCGTCCCGTTTGTTCGGGAGACAGATAGGCGAGGGTTCCTTCGAGTAAATGGGGGTGGGCCAGGGTGGGGTTTTCGCCTGGTAGCAGGGAGGCGATCGCAAAATCAGTAATTTTGACATCCCCAGTCTGGATATTGACAATAATATTGCTGGGTTTAATATCTTTGTGAATGATGTGATTTTCGTGGAGTTGTCCGAGAGTTTCTGCTAGTTTTATGCCTATTTGGAGAAATTGTTGTAACTCTAGCTGGTTGGTGCTGAGAAAATCTTTTAGGGAAATGCCACCAAAATCTTCTAAAATTAAAACAGGAAAGTGATTGTATTTTTCAAGCTTGTAAAGTTTGACTATTCCTGGTAAATTTAAATTTTTAAGGATTTCTGCTTCGTGCAGGAGTTGGGCTATTCGCGCTGGGGTAGGGTAGGTCGGTGTGAGAGTTTTCAGGATAACTGGTTTTTGTTCTTCAAGCTGCATCCCTCGATAAATAACTGTGTGGGGGTTTGTATAAAGTTCTCCGTCAATGCGGTATCCTGGAATAGTAATCATGCTGTTTGGGAGTGATTTAAAAATTGAAGTTTTATATAAATTTCGGCTGGGCTGGAATGATAGAGAGGAGACGGCTTGGCCTTAGTCCCTACACCAGATTAATCGTAGGAAAACGGCACTGCCGTGTCCTGATTTCTACACCAGATTAATCGTAGGGAAACGGCACTGCCGTGTCCTGACTTCAGGTAATACTTATCTATATTGTAGTATTCAAAAAATCAAAAATTGTATTTTGCGATCGCGCCAGTGCCAAAATAAACTGGTGCGTGCAAATCAACAGGTAAAATCTCAAAACAATCATGCAGAATATAACTGCCTCAAATCCAGCTACTGCGACCGATCGCGCTTTGGGCACCGCAGACATTAAACTACTGGTAGTGGATATCGACGGGACGATCGCAGGTTTGTCAAATCAGATCCGAGAACCTGTCAAGCAGGCCATTTCGGCAGCCCAGTCGCGGGGAGTGAAAGTAGCTGTCGCTACGGGCAGGATGTACCAGTCTGCTTTGCGTTTCCACTCGCATATCGGCTCAACTCTGCCGCTGATTTGCTACCAGGGCGCGTGGATTCAAGATGTCGCGAGTCAAAAGCGGCTGCGCCACTTACCGCTGTCGATACCAAGGGCTTTGCAATTGTTAGAGCATTTTGAAGTACCGGAATTGCGATCGCTCCTGTCGATCCATTTCTACATTGACGATAAACTGTATGTACCGGAAATTACCACAGCTACCCTCGGGTATTGAACCAAATGTAATTAAAGATTTGCGGCGAGATATTCCGGGGGAACCGACGAAAGTCTTGGCTTTGTGCCAGAATCCGGAGGTACTCGACGGCTTGCTCATTAGTATGCGCGAGCGTTACACGCCTGCGGAGCTTTATTTAACTCGATCCGTTGCTACTTTTTTTGAAGCGACGCATCCTTTGGCGAATAAGGGAGATGCGGTGAAGTATTTGGCGGAGGAAATTTTGGGTTTGCAGGCGGCGAATGTGATGGCGATCGGCGACAATTTTAACGATCTAGAAATGATTTCCTACGCGGGTGTGGGCGTGGCGATGGGGAATGCTCCTGATGGGGTGAAGGCTGTTGCTAATTGGGTGGCGCCGGATGTGGAGGAAGATGGGGTGGCGTTGGCGATCGAACAATTTGTTTTGGGCGATCGCTGATATTTGTAGCAATAATAATTTTCCCAAAATTATAGGGGCACGGCACTGCCGTGTCCCTATAATTTTAAAAATGTCTTTCAACAGAAAAAGCACCGACGACTGGCCGTGTTTCGTCTCGGTGCTTCTTCTGGTTCGCTCCTCACACGTCCATTAATATAGCTAACTCAGTACATTGTGTCAATACTTTTAACAAAAGTTTTTTTTTGAGTCTGCTGCGGGTGCGTGCGATCGAGGCAGAACCTTTGTAATGCAAGGGTTTAGCCGATCGCCCTGCACATCCATCCAAGCCGAAAAAATTTACTTGAATTCAACCAGCCAGTCCAAAATCAGAGTATTCACCTCATTTGGTCGTTCGTCGTGGGGACAGTGGCCTGTGTTGGGAATTGAGACAAATTTGACGGGTTTACCGTTGGTGGCCAATTCTTGGTAAATCTGGCTACCGGCGATCGGCGTCCAGGGGTCATCTGCGCCCCAAAGTACCAATAACGGACGATCGACCTTTGGCAGCAATTCCGACGGTTGAGGGCCTGCTGGGGCCGTGAGAATCGAGGCAAATACTTGTTGAGCTCCGGGCTCGCAGGAGGGCGCGTGGAGGAGTTCTACGAGTTCGTCGGTAATGGCTTCCCGATTGCCGTAGACTTGGCGCAGGGTGTTGCGGATGCGGTGTTTTTGCCGGATGTTGTTGAAGACAAAGGGGCCGATGATGGGCGATCGAACTAATTTAGCAAAAGTCCCCATGATTAATCCCAGGGGAAAACTCAGTTCTTCGGGTCGGTGGTTGAGTCCGCCGGCACAGTTGATTAAGACACCGCCGGCGGAGATTTCTGGATGGTTGGCGACTACCATCAAACTTAGCAATGCGCCGATCGAATTTCCGACAAATACCGCCGGTTCCTGTACCAAATCTGCCCAGAAATCGGTGAGTAATTCTTCCCACAATTCCAGGGTGTAATCGAGGGCCGGTTTCGCGGAAGCCCCGAATCCCAACAAGTCCAGGGCAAATACGCGGTAGCCGCCGGCAGCGAGTGCGGGGATATTTTGCCGCCAATGCCCGATCGAAGCCCCAAATCCATGAATCAAAATCAGAGGGCGGCCCGTGCCTTGGACGGTATATTGGATTTTGTGACCTTTCCAAGTCCAAATTAATTTTTCAAAGCTGGTTGCAGATACTAATTGTTGTGCAGTCACGGCTATTATGTAAAGTTTCGTTAACTACTTTCATCATAGCAGAAGGAAGAAGTCAGTAGTCAGTAGTCAGTAGTCATGAATTATTAATGATTAATGATTAATGATTGGTGATTGGTGATTGGTGATTGGTGATTGGTGATTGGTGATTGGTGATTGGTGATTTGTGATTGGTGATTGGTGATTGGTTATTGGTTATTTGTTGTCAGTTGCAATACCCAATGCCCAATGCCCAATGCCCAATGCCCAATGCCCAATGCCCCATGCCCCATGACCCATGCCCGATGCCCCATGCCCCATTCCCAATTTTTACTTTTTTTGCAACAACCAATAAGTCATCATCTCCCCCTTACCTTTTACCGGAATCATTCCTCGCCTCTCAAACAAATACTTATCTTTCAAAAGCTCATAAGTGACATCAGTAACTTGAATGTTTCCGGAAAATCCCGTAACTTCCATCCTCGCCGCCACATTCACCGTATCTCCCCACAAATCATAGGTAAACTTGCTCACACCAATCACTCCCGCTACCACCGGCCCGGAATTGATACCGATGCGAATTGCCAGTTTTTCTCCTGTCTCGGCCGACAACTTAGCTATTTTTGCCTGCATTCCCAAGGCCATTTGGGCGATCGCCTCAGCATGATCGTCTCTCGGCGTCGGCAATCCCCCAACTACCATATAAGCATCACCAATCGTCTTAATTTTCTCCACACCGTACTTTTCAGCTAACTGGTCGAAGTGCGAAAAAATCACGTTCAATCGCTTCACCAACTCCGTCGGAGACATTCTCGCCGACAGTTCAGTAAAGCCAACAATATCAGCAAATAAAACACTGACTTCTGCAAAACTATCAGCAATTGTAGTTTGCTCCGCTTTCAAACGTTCAGCTATTGGTTTCGGTAAAATATTTAACAGCAACTTCTCGCTTTGTTCCTGTTGAACTTTGAGCGCTTCTTGAGCTAATTTACGCTCTGTAATATCAGAAACAGTACCTTCATAATACATCAGCTCACCTTTTTCATCTCTAACAGCTCGGGCATTTTCTGATACCCAAATCCGGTGGCCGTCTTTGTGAGAGACCATAGATTCAAACCCCAACACAGCATTTTGTGCATCCATAGCCGCCTCGAATTGCTGGCGGCGTTCCGGCTCAATGTACACTTGAGAAGTATTTTTAATACATAACATCAGTTCTGCTGGCGAGTTATAACCATACAATTTTGCTAAAGCTGGATTAGCGCTAATAAACCCTCCTGAAGGCGTGCTTTGAAAAATGCCTTCCATCGCATTTTCGACAATACTGTGATATCTTTCTTCAGCAATTCGCAGTAATTCTTCGGCTTTTTTGCGCTGAATCAAAGAACCTAATTGACTGCCTACAGCATCAAAAACATCTATAAATCGCGCGTCTTTCCTACCTGGCAAAATTTTAAAGAAAACCAGCACTGCCAAGAGTTCATCGCCTACCACAATCGGCACACCAAAAGCTGCTTTAAATCCGGTTGCTTGTGCTATTTGACTTCGAGTAAAAGGCGGGTAGCCCTGGGTAATATCTTCTACCCACTCCGGTTGCTTGGATACCCAAACTCGTCCCGGTAGCCCAATATTCCTGGCAAATGTCAGTTTTTTGCTTTCCCTGCGGAACCAGTCCATGCTGGCGTTGCCCGCATACCAACCCCTGGCAGATTCCAGGAAAGTTCTTTCTGCATTGGGAATCCAAGCTTCTCCTAAATCCCATCCGATTGTTTCGCCAACTTGGTGCAGAATTACTTCTAAAGCTGAGTCAAAGTTTACAGCTTCGCCGATCGCCCGCGTAATTTCCAGCAAAAACCGGATTGATTCTTGAGCCCGCTGCCGTTCCGCGATTTCTTCCTGCAATCTCGAATTGCGATCGTGCAATTCCCTGGCTTGCTGTTGCAGTTTCGATTGCAGCGATCGCAGCGAAAGTTGGTTTTCGACGCGGGCCAAAACTTCTTCTACTTGAAAAGGCTTAGTAATATAATCTACTCCTCCTACTTGAAAAGCTTTAACTTTTTCCAGCACGTCATCTAGCGCACTAATAAAAATCACCGGAATATCTTTAGTATTTTCAATTATTTTTAACTGCTGACAAACTTCATAGCCGTTCATTTTCGGCATATTAATATCTAGTAAAATTAGATCCGGAGGAGACATTTGTGCCGCTTGCAGAGCCAGTTGTCCGTTAATCGCCTTCCTGACTTGATACCCGTGGGATCCGAGCATAGTGGATAAAAGTCGCAAATTGTCCGGCATATCGTCAACGATCAGAATGTCTCTAGGAGTCGCTGGTAGTGGCTGGTCGTTCATCATAATATAATTGAGTTAAATCAATAATGATATCTATCCGAAAATTCTCGACCAAATCTTTTAAAGCGTTAGCGAGATTTGCTTCAGTTTCGGGAATTTGCTCGATCAGTTGGAGAATGCGATTGTCGTCAACGCAAAGTGCTGCTTGGTACAAATCGACTACCCAGTCTCTGGGCATTACACTCAAATCCTCCGCGGTCAAACTTTTCAGCAGTTGCGGTGCCGAACCAGAAGTAGATGAGTTTTCTTCCTCATAAATATACCGCAGGTTCAGGTGATGAGCTATCTTTTCAAATAGTACCTCTTCCCGAAACGGTTTACAAATGAAATCATCACAACCAGCAGACAAAATTATGTGTCGCTGCTCGTCAAAAGCACTAGCAGTCAGGGCAATAATTATGGTTTCTTTTCCTTCTGGAGTTTGTTTGATCAGTTTGGTTGCTGCGTACCCGTCCATCACTGGCATCAGCATATCCATTAAGATCAGGTGCGGCTTCCAAGTTGACTGTAAAGCAATTCCTTCTTGACCGTTAGTTGCTTCCTCGACTTCAAATCCCAGCGGTGCGAGCAACTTAAGCAGCAGTTGGCGATTTTCGGCTACATCTTCAACTATTAATATCCGATAAATTTGCTGTCCGGCTTCTAAAGCAATAACTTGTTTTGCCGTCGTTTTTTCTTGTTCGTCGCTTTCTGTTACTAACTTAACCTGGATATTAAACGTGAAAGTTGTGCCTTGACCGAGTTGACTTTCCACAGAAATATCACCTCCCATAATCCTGACAAACTGTTGGCTGATCGGCAATCCTAGCCCGGTTCCCTGCATGGATCTTCGACCTGTTTCGGTTTGTACGAAGGGCTTGAATAATGTGGGAAGTTCCAAGGGGGAAATGCCGGGGCCGGTGTCGGAAATTTCAAACAGCAATTGAGATTGATTTTCTTCAGTCACGTTGGTTTCTGCTTGGCTGCTAACGCGCAGAGTAACAATTCCGTGTTGAGTAAATTTAATTGCATTGCCGAGCAAGTTAATTAAAACTTGCCGCAATTTAGATTCGTCTGTTTGAATGTACTGCGGCAAATCGCCGATATTTTCAAAGATTAGATGCAAGCCTTTGGAGTTGGCTTTTAGTTGCAGCATTTCTCTGAGGCTGTCGAGAATGTTGTAGAGGTTGAAGCGGCTTTCATTAATGGTAATTTGACCTGCTTCTATTTTGGACATTGACAAAACATCATTGATGAGTTCTAGCAAATGTTCGCCGCTGCGGTTGATAATTTCTATGTATTCTTTTTGTTCTGGTGTGATAGAAATATTGCGAGCCATGACTTGGGAAAAACCGAGAATGGCATTGAGAGGCGTCCGCAATTCGTGACTCATGGAAGCGAGAAATTGGCTTTTGGCGCGGTTGGCAACTTCCGCGTTTTCTTTGGATTTAATCAGTTCCATTGACTGCCTTTGAGTGCGAGCGAGCAATTCGGCTTGCTGCAATGCTACTCCTAGCTGGGTGCCTACATGAACTGCAACGTTGATTTCAGCTTCGCTCCACTGACGGGGAGCTGAATTTTGATAGGATGCTAGCAATCCCCAGAGCTTGTCACCGCAGAAAATTCGGACGGTAATATAGGATTTGGCTTGAAATCTTTCTAGCAATTCGATGTAACAAGGGCTGAAGCCTTGCTTGTAAATATCTTGGACGCAAAGGTAAGTTTTACCTCTGCTGTAGGCTCCACCTGCGGTTTCTTGCAAATAAGTATCGCAGATTTCTTGTGAGGTGCTATCGAATTTTTGGACGAGGCAATTTTCGCTTTCTAAGGCGCCTTCTGTGAAGTTGGGGTCTATTTGCTGTGCTTGGATGAAAGAAATCCACTTGCTGTCAACGGATTCGGCTACAAATTCGCCGCTCCAGTCAGGATTGAAACGGTAAAGCCCGACTCGATCGCATTTCATGGTTTGGCGCAATTCTCGGGTTGTCGCGTGAAAAATTTCTCGGAGATCTAAAGTCTGCCGCATTCTTTCAATGATGCGGGCGATCGCTCTTTGGCGCAAAGCACTTTCTTGCAATTCGGTTTCTGCTTGCTTGCGTTCGGTAATATCTACAGCCATTGAAGCCGTACCGATTGCTTTGCCATTCTCGTCAATTAGCTCAGTATTGTACCACTCGCAGATGATAATTCTGCCGTCTTTGGTCAGATTTTCGGAAGTGGCGCTGGATTTGGCACTCAAGCCACGATCGAAAATCTCAGATGCTTGTTGGCGGTAGCTTTCAGGTACAATCAAATCGGTGGCGACTCTCCCTTTGGCTTCTTGCTCGCTGTAGCCAAAAATAGCTTCTGCTGCGGGATTCCAAGTGATAATTTCTAAACTCAGGTTTAACTCGATCACTGCGATCGGCGTTTGCTGCAATAAAAATGAGATTCTTTGCTGCGATGCTAGCAGTTTTTCTTCGGCTAATTTGCGATCCGTGATATCATTAGACGTGCCGAGAATTTGTTTCGGTTTACCATCAGCTTGTCTCAGAAATACTGTATCCCAACTGTGCATCCACCGCCATTCGCCGTTTTTGTGCCTCATCCGGTATTGAAATTCGATGATGTCACCACCTTGAGATCGATCGAACTTTTGAATATGTTGAAAAAAAGCCGATAAATCCTCGGGGTGCACCAGAGTTTGGAGCATGGCTTTACCCATATCTTGTATTTCTTCTGCCCCGTAGCCGAGGATCGTCGCAATTTGGCGGTTGGTGTAGACATTCCGCTGCTCAATTAAATCGTAAACGTACAATAGGTTGGGATTGGAATCGGCGATCGCCTGAATGAAGTGCTGGCTTTCTCGGAGTGCAGATTCTGCTTGTTTGCGATCGGTAATATCTCGCGCTACCATAATTACTGATTCTGCTGACAGCGGAGAAACTTTAGCATCTAGCCAAACTTCGCGATCTCCGACTGTATAGCTATATTCAACATTGATGCTTTGCTTCGTTTTGAGAACTTGTTGGATGGTATTTAATACCAAATCTGCTACAGATTGTGGCAAGACTTGATGGGCGGTTCTGTTAATCATTTCGCTGGCAGGTTTGGCAAAATTCGTCGCTGATGTCGGTGCGATTTTGATGCAGCGCCCTTCTGCATTTCTCACTAAAACTATGTCAGTCATGGCAGCAAAAATAGTCCGCAATTCTGCTTCTGACTCTTGCAGAGCTTGCTCGGCGAGGATGCGGGTGCGAATTTCTGCTTGCAACTGTTTATTTTGCCGATCGAGCTGCCCAATTCGCTTTTTCTCTCGATCGATCAGTTGAACTTGAGCCAGCGCTATCCCTAGTTGAGCCGCCACCGCTTCTAACAAGTCGATTTCATCTTTCGTCCATTCCCGGTAGCGATCGCACTGGTGCAAGCAGATAGCGCCATTTGCCCTGCCTTGGTAGGAAGTGCGAATTGCCAGCATCGATTTTAACCCAATCTCGCGGCAAATCGGTCTAATAGCTTGCAAAAGAGGGTCTGAGTAAACATTGTTGGAGGCGATCGGCCGATCTTGTATCATCATTTGTACGATGTGAGGATTTCCCCAAATAGGAATGGGTACGTTCCAAATAGATTCCCACTCGGGTTCGAGATACTCCGCCGCCAGAGGAATATCGACTTGGGGAGTAGTAATGTAAGTATGAATCAAGCAGCGATTGACGTAGAATGTCTGACCGATTTGAGTTGCGGCTGTTTGAAAAATTTGTTCTGGATGCAAGCTCGATCGAATTTCTTGAGTTATTTTGGCAATCAGCAACTCTCGCTGAACTTTCCGTTCTAAAGCAGATTTAGCTGCGGCAGTTTCTATTTCTGCTTGCTTGCGATCGCTGATATCAAAAAGCACGCCATACCAAACTATATCGCCATTCTCGCGCATTTCTGGTCGAGAATTAGATTGCAGCCATTTGAGTTTTCCCGACGGCGTAACAATCCGCCATTCAAAGGCAAAAGGTTCTAAAGTTCGAGCGCTTTCTGCAATCGTTTCCATCACATATTCTCGGTCATCTGGATGATTTCGATCCCATACCAAGCCAGCATCTTTTAAAATCTTTTCGCTCTCTAATTCGTAAATTTCCCGACAAGCATAACTGATATATTCAAACTTATAACTTCCCTGTGGATTTTGCACTAATTGGTAAATAACGCCCGGTATATTAACCGCCAATTTCTGCAACCGCGCTTTGCTTTCCCGGAGTGCTTGTTCTGTCTGCTTCCGAAATTCTACCTCTCGTTGCAGTTGGACATTCTGCTGTTTTAATTGTTTCGATAGCTGCTGGATAGTCAATTGACTTTCGATCCGCGCTAAAACTTCTTCCACTTGAAAAGGCTTAGAAATGTAGTCAACACCGCCAATTTCAAAAGCTTTTACCTTATGAAAAGTTTCATTAAAAACGCTCAGAAAAATTACCGGAATTTCCCGAGTCTTTTCGTTGGCCTTCAGTTTTTCGCATACTTCGTAGCCGTTCATTCGGGGCATGGCAATATCTAGCAAAATCAGGTCTGGTAGAACGGTAAATTTAGCATTTACAACCATTCCTCCAGAAATAGCCCGCTGAACTTTATACCCTTCTTTCGTTAAGATATTTGATATAAACCGAAGGTTGTTAGGCTGGTCATCAATAACTAAAATGTGAATGCTTTCTTTGTCAATTACCATTTTTTTCTAGAGCCATTTTTCCTGTCTATTGTTAGCAGGTCAATTATTTAATGAAGCGAGAAATTAATTTCCTGAAAATCAAATGATTCATCAAGCCTTTTCAAACTAAGCATACAGAGATTTTTTTAGATAAGTCCATTGACTGACGTGCCTTTTCCTAGTTTTTTTTGATCCCGATATTAGATTGCCAACTCCTATTAACCGAATTGTTGCCATATTTTATCGTAAAAACAAATCCAATTATTCCCTGAAAATATTAAGTTTTGCCAAAAAAATCATTGATTAGGCACTCCAGATTTTTAAACCTGAGTTTTTTAACTCTGTTCTAGGGCTGCGATCCGTCTTTTCGTACATCTAACCGCTCGTAAAAACATGGACAAAGCTACCCAAAAGTAGTCAATGTTAGACATCTACGTTAGTAATTTTAGTCCACAGTCCTAAAACTACAGGAATAA
>NZ_JAEQCB010000091.1:0-41276 GCF_020738785.1 Microcoleus sp. PH2017_05_CCC_O_A
TGTAGCAGCAGATTTACTCTGGTATCCGGTTGAAGGTAGACCAGATATTTCTCAAGCACCAGATACGATGGTGATATTTGGCCGACCAAAAGGCGATCGACTTTCCTACATACAATCTCGCGAAGACAATATTGCTCCCCAAGTCGTCTTTGAGATTCGCTCCCACAACGACAGCCAAACTAAAATGAATAAAAAATTTTCATTTTACCAGCGTTATGGAGTTGACGAGTATTACGTTTACGATCCGCAAACAAATGAGCTGGAAGGTTGGCAAAGACTTGAAGGAATCTTAGAACCAATTGAACCAATGGAGGGATGGACAAGTCCCAGACTGGGAGTGCGATTTGAGTTGCCAGAAGAAGGTTTGGAAATCTATCGCCCTGATGGAGAAAGATTTCTTTCCTATTCCGAAATAAATGCACAGCGGCTATTAGAGCGACGGCGCGCAGAACAAGAATTTCAGCGTGCCGAACAAGAATCTGAGCGTGCCGAACAAGAATTTCAGCGTGCCGAACAAGAAGCTCTCAAGGCTCAACAAGCAGCTCAAAGGTCTCAACTTTTAGCTGCAAAACTGCGGGAATTGAACATCGATCCTGATAGCATCTAAGCAAAATGCTAAGAAAGCAGATTTATCAAATAAATCTGCTTTCTGGCAATTGCAGTTATTTATGCTTTTAGGAATTACCAGAAAGAATTGGTTTAAAGCCTCTACTTTTTAAGGATAAATTAAAAGAAGACTATTAATTACTCCAATCCTCTTCCTTCTTTTGTCAACTGTCAACAGTCAACAGTCAACTGAATAAAGCATTTCTGACTAAAGAAGCCGGGTTTTTTGGGGTTTTATCGACTGTAACCAAGTATTCTCGTAAAAACCCGGTTTCTGAACACCATTTTCCGACCCAAGAAACCGGGTTTTTTGGGGTTTTATCGACTGTAACCAAGTATTCTCGTAAAAACCCGGTTTCTGACCACCCGTACATAAGTCTGATTCTTTTAACCTAGAAATCGCCCCCAACTCAAAATTCATATACTACAATATATAATACAGATATTAGAGCCAAAATCCTTGGGGGTGCAAAAGAATCCTAATCGCGGCCCCATGAATGTGCAAAAATACTGAAGCCAACTTTATTAAACTCTGCACGGAGCAATTACTGTGGACTCCAGATACAACCCCCAATCCATAGAAGAAAAATGGCAACAGACATGGGCTGAGCAAAACTTAGACCAAATGCCAGAAGATACCGAAAAGCCTAAATTTTATGCCTTATCCATGTTTCCCTACCCGTCGGGAAGCCTGCACATGGGGCACGTCCGCAACTACACAATCATCGATGTAATTGCCAGACTCAAGCGGATGCAAGGCTATCGCGTACTCAATCCCATGGGATGGGACGCTTTTGGTTTGCCGGCAGAAAATGCGGCCATCGAGCGCGGAATTCCCCCCGCAGAATGGACATATCAAAACATTTCCCAGATGAAAGGCTTGTTTCGCCGCCTGGGTATTTCTTTCGACTGGACAAAAGAAGTTACAACCTGTTCTCCCGATTATTATCGGTGGACTCAGTGGCTGTTTTTGCAATTTTTAGAAGCAGGATTAGCATATCAGAAAGAAGCCGCAGTTAATTGGGATCCGATCGACCAAACCGTCTTAGCCAACGAACAAGTAGACAACGAAGGTCGTTCCTGGCGTTCCGGTGCCAAAGTCGAGCGCAAATTATTGCGGCAGTGGTTCCTCAAAATTACCGATTACGCCGAACAGTTATTAAACGACTTAGATAAATTGCCAGATTGGCCCGAAAGAGTCAAATTAATGCAAGCCAACTGGATTGGTAAATCTGTCGGCGCTTACTTAGAATTTCCCATTGTCGGCATGGATGAAAAAGTCGCCGTTTTTACCACTCGTCCCGATACAATTTATGGCGTGAGTTATGTTGTTTTAGCGCCGGAACATCCGTTAACTCAGCTAGTGACCACGGCAGACCAAAAAGCCGCTGTTGATACGTTCATCAAAGAAGTTGCATTGCAAAGTGAAATGGATCGCACGGCTGATGACAAACCAAAGCGCGGTATCCCCACAGGCGGCAAAGTAATCAACCCTTTCAACGATGAAGAAATTCCGATTTGGATTGCGGATTACGTGTTGTACGAATACGGCACCGGCGCAGTCATGGGAGTACCCGCCCACGACACGCGAGATTTCAAGTTTGCCAATCAATATGAACTACCGATTAAAGTAGTAATTGTGGATGATGATGAAGTTCCGCTGACGGAAGCTTACACCGAACCAGGAATTATGATTAATTCCGAAAGCTTCAACGGGATGGATTCAATTAAAGGCAAAGCCGCCATTATTCAAGCTGCCGAAAATTCCGGTTGCGGCAAAGCGCGAGTGCAATATCGCTTGAGAGATTGGCTAATTTCTCGCCAGCGTTATTGGGGCGCTCCGATTCCGGTAATTCACTGTCCAAAGTGCGGAACAGTCCCCGTCCCACAATCGGATTTACCTGTATTGTTGCCGGAAAATGTACAATTTACTGGCAAAGGTTCGCCCTTGGCAAAGATGCCGGAATGGGTAAACGTTCCTTGTCCGAGTTGCGGCACTCCGGCGCAGCGCGAAACGGATACGATGGATACTTTTATGGATTCATCGTGGTATTTTTTGCGCTATCCTGATGCTCAAAATCAAGCGCAAGTCTTCGATTCTGCGAAGACGAATGATTGGATGCCTGTTGACCAATATGTCGGCGGCATCGAGCACGCAATCCTGCATTTGCTGTATTCGCGGTTCTTTACGAAGGTTTTGCGCGATCGGGGTTTGATTGATTGCGACGAACCATTTAAACGCTTGTTAACTCAAGGAATGGTGCAAGCCAAAGCATACAAAAATCCTGTGACTGGCAAATATGTTTCCGCATCAGATGTAGACCCCGAAAATCCTAAAGATCCGCAAACTGGTGAAGTTTTGGAAGTCTTCTATGAGAAGATGTCCAAATCTAAATACAACGGTGTTGACCCCTTGGAAGTTATGGGGAAATATGGGGTTGATACGGCGCGGATGTTTATTTTATTCAAGGCGCCACCGGAGAAGGATTTGGAGTGGGATGACGCTGATGTGGAAGGACAATTCCGCTTTTTAAATCGGGTTTGGCGCGTGGTGACAGAGTTTGCTTCACCCCCCCCAGCCCCCCCTTGCCAAGGGGGGGAGAAAGATAATTTACCCTCTGCTATTCCTTCCCAAGGGGGGGAGAAAGAGTTGCTAAGTAAAGCTGAAAAGGATTTGCGGCGGGCGATTCACACGGCAATTAAGGAAGTGCGAGAAGATTTGGAGGGCGAGTATCAGTTTAATACTGCTGTTTCCGAAATGATGAAGTTGAACAATGCGCTGGCTGATGCTAAATGTAAGGATTCGCCCGTTTATGCCGAGGGAATTAACACTTTAATTTTGCTGTTAGCGCCTTTTTCGCCGCACATTGCTGATGAATTGTGGCATTTGATTGGTAACAGCGAATCAGTACATTTGCAAACTTGGCCTGTTGCAGATCCATCTGCTTTAGTTACTGATGAAATTACGCTGGTAATTCAAGTTATGGGTAAGACGCGCGGCACTATTCAAGTGCCTTCGGGTGCGGATAAAGCTGCTTTGGAAAATTACGCCCGCGAGTCGGATTTGGCGAAGCGCCACCTGGAGGGTAAGGAGATTAAAAAGGTAATTGTGGTTCCTGGAAAGTTGGTTAATTTCGTGAAACCCGGTTTTTGAACTCAACGGGTTTCTGATACTTGCAGTAAATGGTTCGTAGTCAGGACTTTAGTCCTTCTTTCGCTCAGTAAATGGTTCGATCGTTCGGACTTTATTCCTTCTTTCGCGCGGACTGAAGTCCTCACTACGAACCGACTTTATTGTGGTGCTTCAAGGGAGATAATAGTTGTTTTTAGTGCTATTGAATCACCGATCGCTAATTGTACCGCCATGAGCAAATTACCAAAGAAATACAGATATTTTCATAAATGGATATTATTTTTGGTGAAGTTTTGGACGATCGCCTACATCGTCTGTTGCATAATATTGTTTAGCCTGCAAACTCGTCTCATTTTTAGTCCCACACCTGCGATCGCCAAAACACCCGATGCCTTTAAAATCCCCTACGAAGAGGTTTGGTTGCCAGTTAACGGGCGATCGCCCAAAACCGCAAAAACAGACAAAATTCACGGTTGGTGGCTGCCAACCGCCAATCCACAGCCACTAGGAACCCTATTGTACCTGCACGGCAAGGGCTTTAACATCGGTACGAATATCAATCAATCTTACCGCTTTCGGGAATTGGGTTTTTCTGTATTGCTGATGGATTATCGGGGTTACGGGCGCAGTCAAGGCAGTTTTCCCAGCGAAGCGCGGATATATGAAGATGCGGAAACAGCTTATAATTATTTAGTCAAACAGCGGCAATTGTCGCCTAGCGAAATCTTTTTGTACGGCCATTCACTCGGAGGTGCTGTTGCTGTAGAATTAGCAGTTACACATCCTAAAGTTGCGGGCTTAATTGTTCAAAGTTCTTTCACTTCCATGCTGGATATGGTAGAACGCCAAAGTTTGATGCGGCTGTTTCCGGTGCGGCTGCTGCTGACGCAAAAGTTTGATTCTTTGAACAAAGTTAAATTGCTGCGAATTCCGGTTTTGTTCGCCCACGGAAGTGCCGATCCTTTGATTCCTGCTGCGATGAGTGAAAAGTTGTATGCTGCTGCTGGTGAACCCAAGCAAATTTTGCTGGTTCCTAATGCTAAGCATAATAATGGAGATGCTTTTTTTAACAGCAGCGAATACCGCAAAACTGTTGTTGATTTTGCCGAAAAATCTAAAATTAGATGAATAAATAGGTTCGTAGTAAGGACTTTAGTCCTGTCTGCTTTGATGCGGACTAAAGTCCTCACTACGAACCTGATAATATTATTTCTATTTTATCTCCAACTTCTAGCTGTAAAACGGATTGAGCGCTGCCGCCGTTAACGGCAATTTCTAGCCAACCGTCAGAACCAATTATGGCTATTAAATCACCAGGCTTGCTGTCGCTGTACGTCTTACCGCTGGGGATGCGAATTAGATCGCAACTATTGCTAATTATCACTGACCAATTGTTACCTATAATGCAATTATTGGGGATATTGGTAATGAGATTGCCGAAGCGATCGACATATTGAACGCAACCTGTCGCACCTGTGGCTGTAACGGCGCAATTTGGTATCTCTAGCTGCACTAAACTTGCAGCGCGTACCTCCCTTCCCAACTCTTCCAACGGCACCCCATTCGCCAAATGAGCGCCCGCTGTTGCAAAAATATCGCGACCGTGAAACGTGCTGCTGGGTTGATTTGTACGCCAGTATTTGGGGTTGGTGAGTTCGACAGATGCGATCCTCTTCGAGGGCTTCGCTAACGCACTTTCGCGACTCAACACCCCGCTAAACAGCCCGTTATCCGGCCCGACAAGGAAGCAACTAGCACATTTCACCGCCACCGCGCGTCTCTTGCTACCCACACCCGGATCGACGACAGCAACGTGTACAGTTTCCGGCGGAAAATAAGCAAAAGCAGTCATCAAACAAAACCTCGCGGCCGCAATATTTTGGGAGGGTATTTGGTGCGTAATGTCAATCACTTTTAACTGCGGGTTGATTTGGGCGATCGCACCTTTCATCACTCCCACATAAACATCGCTCAATCCAAAATCCGTCAGCAGAGTTATAATTCTATTTTTAGACATATATCCAAAGGTAAGAATATGGTAGCGCAGTGGGAAAACTTTCTGCAAAACTTAGGAGAATGGCACGGTTCCTTCACTCAGCTATCAACGCGGGGAGAGATACTTCAAGATACTCCCAGCATTATTTCTCTCGAAGGACTCAACGATAACAAAACTGTGCGGTTGAAACTGCGCCGTTTCTCTCCCAATCCTAGCGGTGTCGGCGAACCGGAAGTCAGCGAACTGGTTCGAGAATATCAGAGTTTGGGACGAGATATCCTGTTTTTTGAGAATGGAAATTTTTGTCAGGGAACTATTCAACTAGCGCCTTATTCTGAGTCGGGTGCCGAGTTTGGTTTTATCTACAATTATCGCCGGTTGCGCTTCGTTCAGCTCTACAATACCGACGGCAATTTATCCCAACTTACCTTAATTCGCGAAAAGCAGCCCGATAAAAATGTCCCCGAACGTCCGCCTTTAACTGTTGGGGATTTGCTGGGAGAATGGGAGGGCGAGGCTGTGACGATGTATCCAGACTGGCGTTCACCCGATCGTTATTCTACCAAACTGCAATTGGATTTGCAAAATGGCGATCGGCTCATGCAAAAAATTACTTTTGGCAGTAATCCTAACCTTATCAGTTCTAGCGGCAGCATAGATGGTTCTGTGATTAATTTTAACGAAGGTGTAACACCCGTGCAGGTTTTACTGCTTCCCGATGGAGGTTCTTGCACTTGTCCGGTGAAAGTTGAATCCAGAAAATCTATATTTTTTGAGGCCGGTTGGTTGGTAGAACCTGACTTGCGGTTTCGGATGATTCGCAGTTACAATGATAAGGGTGAATGGGTAAGTTTGACTTTAGTTACTGAACGCAAAGTTAGTCATTAATTCCGTAGGGTCTGGTTAACCAACAATCTTTGATTCCCACAGACAATCTACAAAAACCCGCCTAACCAAACCAGTAAATTCTGATTGCATAAAAGGTTGATTCGGTATCTGGGATGGGTGGGGGCGGGTTTTTTAATTCCGCGATGGGTGGGGGCGGGTTTTTTAATTCCGCGATTTGATGAGATGAATTTCGGCGAACCCGCCCCTACCAATCTTGCTATTTTCGATGTATTCTTGTATTACCAAATTCCGTAGGGGCGGGTTAACCAACCATCTATAATTACCATCCCAAATATTAATAAACCCGCCCCCACCCAACCAAAGAATTGGATGCACATTTTGGTATTTTCTATGTATTCTTGTATTACCAAATTCCGTAGGAGCGGGTTGATCAACCATCTATAATTACCATCCCAAATATTAATAAACCCGCCCCCACCCAACCAAAAAATTGGATGACAATAATCTCAGAAACCGGGTTTCTTCCTATACTTCTCGTACTTACCCCAAATTTGTCGAAGAAACCCGGTTTCTCGCCACCTACAAACATTTGATGTTCTTCCAGTTCGCTTGACAACAAACGAAACTTTATCTAGCACCGCATATTATTTTTCAGACTTTGTTTCCTGAGTTTGCGATTGAATCACCGCACTCCAATCATCATCATTATTAACAACAGATCCCAGATGCTTGTGTCCTTCCCCATCACTTTTAGCCGCTGTTTCCAACTCTTTGCTAAGAGTAGAATCTGCCATTGCTTTACGCAATTTTAGCTTCTTTTCCTCATAAGCTTGTTGCTCAGCCGCCGACATTGCCGATCGCGCTGCTTGACCCACCGTACTCGCCCACATCTCGCTCTGGGCGCCGTTTCCAGGCGGAATACTGCCGATTTCTGCGATCCAAGCATCCCGCAAACTTTCCATTTCTTCCCGTTTTGGGAATTTAAAAGTTTGCACCCGCACAAAAGCACAATTTTCCGCGCCGTTTTGGGCAATGTGACCGTTGATTGAAAGCAGAATGTTTCGCGAATAACCTACATATTGAGTGTTGCGAGAAGAGTCCGTGACAGCGTAAACACCGGCAACTTTCGCATTACTTGCTATCATCCGCCAAGTATCGATCGACATTACTTGCGTACCGTCATTTTCTAATTCAGAAATAGCAGTCGATGCGCTATGTTCTGAGTCGGAACTGTATAAAAAATTGTGCAGTCCTTCATGGGCGACAGGTACGTTTTGATGTTCAATTGCTACGTCTCGATCGGCATTCACTTGATTAGCTTCCATAAAACTCAATTCCTCACAAAGGGGTAATTTTACTAATTAAATCTGTCGTATTATAAGCTACTCTGCATTCAAATTATATATCAAGAAATTATCAAAATCTTGTGGGGCGATACTCAGAGCATCACCCCAAATATGCAACTTAAATGCGTAACAGCTTATCAGTGAAGTTTCTAACTTGCTGCAATTTGTTGCAATTCTTCATCAGTCAATTTAACTTCGATCGCCTTTACGGAGTCCTCAATGCTCGATAATTTTGTAGCCCCGGGAATCGGAACGACACAGGGCGATTTTGCCATCAACCAAGCTAATACTATACAGTAAACTGAAACGTTTTTTTCGGCAGCTAATTTGGCGATCGCAGGCATATCTTGCAAGCTAGTGGCCCGACGGCTTCCCCCCAAAGGACTCCAGGGGAAAAATGTCAGTTTTTCGGCTTCGCAATATTCCAGTACACCGTCGGATTCCGGCTGTCTGTGCCACGGATTGTACTGATTCTGCACCGAGACAATTTCTACTGTATCGCGGGCGCGTTTGATCTGCTCTACAGAAAAGTTGGAAACTCCGATAAATCGAACCATTCCTGCTTCTACTGCTTCTTTTGCGGGTGCTAGGGCTGCTTCGATTGTATAGGCTGGATCGGGCGAGTGATATTGCCAAAGGTCGATCGGCTTTTGACCGCCCAAAGCGTCAAAACTTTCGCGAATTGTCTGCCGTAAATGGTGGGGATTACCGTTGCGCGTCCAGGCACCTTGAGGGCGCATTAAACCACCTTTCGTTGCCACAGTAACAGCCCGAATATCTCCCGTATACTCTTGCAAAGCTTTGGCAATCAAATGCTCGTTGTGGTGTTTGTCAGATTCATCTTGGCAATAAGAATCTGCGGTGTCAATCAGAGTAACGCCCAAATCGAGGGCGCGGTGAATTACCGCAATTGATTCCGCTTCTGGCGGCCGGCCGCTTAACGACATAGGCATACCACCCAGACCGATCGCACTGATATTAAAATTACTGTTGCCCAGTTTTTTTCTTTTCATTCGTTGGCCCTCGTTTGCGTAGTTGATTGAGAGTTTAGATTTCAAGGATATGTAGAAATTTTACTGTTTTTTTGAGAATATAACTAGATAGGGGGAAAAATATTTATCCGTCCGCTGTACTGCATTCAAACTGTATATTTTCATGTACTATTCCCGACTGGTCAAACCTTCTCTCGTTGGGATCATCTCAGTTTTGTAAAAAGCATTTTTTTATTGTAGTGCTGTCCCCGCTCGCGTATTGTACAACACGCGAGCGGGGACAGCACTGTAAATGCAAAACTGAGATGATCCCTCTCTCGTTTTTCACCACAAATAATTGGTTTAAAACGGGAACCCCGATCGGGAGAAATCAAAAAAAGACGATTCATTACTCCAATCCTCTTCCTTCCAGCTTAAGCGCTGTCAACTGTCAACTGTCAACTGAATGAATCAACTCGAAGCGCTGGTGTAAAAGCGGAGTGCAAATTGCCAGAAGTACCGGGAGAAAAATAAAAGCCCGATCGCCAAAATTCCCGCCCCTGCGATCCAAACCATGTCACCTCTGCCCAGCATGGCTTCTGCCGGCACAGTAGTCAAGAAGGCAACGGGCACTACAAAAGTGAAGAAAAATCGATAAGCTGCGGGATAAGCTGCCATCGGAAATCTACCCGCTTCTAACAATCCTCTCAGGACTTCGGTAACGTTATAAATCTTGACAAACCAAATGCTGGTTGCACCCAGCATAAACCAAATACTGTAAAGAGTAATAGTGCCAAATAACAACGGTATTGCTGTTAAAAAATAGTTGCCTATTCCTACTCCCAATTTATTAGCAGCATACAGCAACAATACGGTGCCGAAGATTAAATCCGGGATTCCCCAAGGGGAAACTGTGTTTGCAGATAGCCAGAATTGGGAACTGATGGGTTTGAGGAGGACAAAATCGAGAGTACCTTGCTGGACTCGATCGACAATACGGCTGAGGTTGGGCGCCAGAAAAGTTGACGAAAACCCCTGCAAAACCGTAAAAATGCCGAGTACAACTAAAGCTTCTTCCCACGAATAGCCAGAAAAGCTGTAGCCAGTACGGTAAAACAGCGACAGGCCAAACCAACTACCAGCAAGGTTTCCGAGGCTGCTGAGGGTTGCGAGGACAAAGTTGATCCGGTATTCGAGCTCCGCTGCGATCGCTGCACCCCAGAACAATTTCAGTACGTGCAAATATCGTCCCATGTTTATCGCCATTTTTTTCCGTTGAAATACTTAAATTCCTTCATATTTTAAAGGTTGTGTGAAGCTAAATGCTGTACGGACACCTTATTTCATTATAACTTTAAGTTATTGGTACTGCATACTTAAGTAATTTTACTGAGCCAAATTATTAAGTTTTTTAACAAATTTTCAGTAAGATTTAAAATTTATTGATTTAAGTCAATTTCAGGCTGATACTTTCTGCCACTTATTAAGCAGGATTCATCTTTAAACACAAATAATCGCTTGATACATTTGAAATACTAATATGTTACAATGCTTCATATTATAAAATTTTAAAAATCATCTACCTATATCCCAAAGAGACGATTAGGATGGTGCATACGTACTCACGAGGAATAGGTAACGAGGAATAAGGAGAAATACGTAACCCTACTTACCAAGCTCGATTTCATAACATTGACTTAAGTAACAACACGTAAGGGAACAAAAACATGGATGCTTTAACTTTATCCAGACTGGGCGTCAAACACACCAAGAGTGCAGTAGCCGAATCGCTGCGGATCAATACAGGGCTAGACATGACAACCCCAGTTACTTTTTACGGGATTGTCAACGAGCACTGCAACGTGAAATGCCGTCAATGCGAGTATTGGCGCCTCAAAGAATATAAAGACGAAATGACGATCGAAGATTGGCAAAATGCCCTGTTGAGTGTCAAAGAATTTATCGGCGAATTTTCCATCAACTTTAGCGGTGGCGAACCTTATATTAAGAAAGGTTTTCTAGACTTGCTGACATTTGCCAACAAAAATGGCATCCACGCCGGTGTCACCACAAACGGCTATTGTATGACTCGGGAAAATGCAGCAAAAACTGTAGCGGCGCGTCCTTTTAATGTGAATATGTCCGTTGACGGGCCGAACGCAGAATTGCACGATTATTTGCGCGGTCAACCCGGATTGTTTGACAGACTTTCCAAAGGAATCGTTTATCTGCGCGAAGAACAAGAAAAACAAAACGTCCTGTTTCCAATCAACGTCAAACCAACTATCAATCGGCTCAACTTCCGCCACCTAGAGGAAATTGTAACCTGGGCGAAAGGAATTGGAGCCACGACGGTGAACTTCCAACCAGTCAACCGCTGGACACCAGAAACCTATTCGGAATTGTGGGTAGAAGAAGAAGACAGGGAAGAATTTTCACAGGTAATTGAGCGCTTAATAGATATGAAGAAAAACGGCGCACCAATTATGAACAGCGATGAAGTATTGCGTTTGATGGTTCCTCACTTCCAGGAACAAAAAGCTCCTGATTCGACTCGGCCTTGTCGTGTTGGACTCCGCAATTACTGGATTGATACGCGCGGCGATGTAAAATTGTGCGATGAATATCCGGTGATTGGCAATGTGAAAGAGACCAGTGCCCGCGAGATTTGGTACGGCGAAAAAGCTCAGGAAGTCCGCCGTGATACCTTGAATTGTGGCAAGTTGTGTCTGATTACTTGTGTGTCGCAAAAGACGATTTTGGACAAGGTGAAAATGGGCATGAAGTTATTAAAGAATTGAGGTTTGAGCAGTGTTAAAATTGCTGGTGTTCATGGTAGCCGGGTTTTGGTAAAAAACCCGGTTTTTTGTTTGATGAATTGTCTTGAGGTTTGTAGTAAAAACTTTAGTCCTCAATTTTTTAAAGAGTTATAGTTGTAGTGTGTGTGACCGCGAAAAATCCTGATACATACCAGGGACTATGAATTTTCACGCACCCTTTTCTACCATTTTTACACAGTTTTCTGGGATTTGGGTGCGTTTAATTCTCTCGCTGCGTGGCGAGAAACCGGGTTTCTCCGACAATTTTTGGTGGATTACGAGAGATAAGGGAATCAACCCGGTTTCTGGGATTTGGGTGCGTTTAATTCTCTCGCTGCGTGGCGAGAAACCGGGTTTCTCCGAAAATTTTCGGTGGATTACGAGAGATAAGGGAATCAACCCGGTTTCTGGGATTTGGGTGGTCAAAAAAAATATATAAATGCGACTTGATTATTATGAAAAATAAGAATATCTCCCGATTAACAATCGGGAGAACATCAAAACTACTCCACAGTCCAAGGACTCAAACAAGGAGTCCAAGCACTTAATTCTTCAGGTTTAAACCAGAGACTAATTTCCTGATTTGCAGTCTCGACAGCATCAGAACCGTGAATAATATTGCGGCCAACATTCACAGCCAAATCGCCGCGAATTGTTCCCGGTTCAGAATTCAGAGGATTTGTCGCGCCAATCATTTTTCTCGCCGACGCCACAACGCCGCCCCCTTCCCACACCATCGCCACCATCGGCCCGGAAGTGATGAAGTCTACCAGTCCCGCAAAAAACGGTCTTTCTTTGTGTACGGCGTAATGCTGTTCGGCTAGTTCGCGACTCGCCGTGATTAGCTTCATCCCAACTAGCGTAAAGCCTTTGGCTTCAAAACGACCGATAATTTCGCCGACGAGTCCGCGCTGTACGCCGTCGGGCTTAATCGCTAAAAAAGTCCGTTCCAAGATTAACTCCTATTGTTTTCTTAACCGATCCAAAAGACAGAGTAGCTCACAATGCACCTAAAGGCAATTCTGGGAAGAGCAAATTGTTATTTGTAGACTTACAGGACTCACGCATTAATTAGGTATTTCTGTCATGGCCAGCTACCCCTTGCGATCGCAAAATCTGTGTGTTTAATTGCAGGATCTATTTTTCATCGGTTCTGCTTAAGTCCTGACTTAGATCGTGTCCGTCTAAATACTTACCTGGGCTACGGTTATCACAGCAGAGAAAAGTAGTCTCAGACCCCTGCGTAGCCGCGTGCCTGCCCGTTGGCGAAGCCGCCCTGAAAGGGCTAGGGCTTATGCTTCACTTCAATGCCTTACGTTCGCAATGACATCTTTTCAACAGTTGACAGTTGACAGTTGACAGTTGACAGTTTGAGAGCCACCTCTACCCTTAAGTCCGAGGATTGGAGTAATGAATAGTCTGATTTTAATTTCTCCCGAGCAGGGAGAGGCTTTCAACTAATTCTTTCTGGTAATTTTCCATAATATGATGCAAATCACATTATTTTGTGACGGCAAACACGCTAAGTATACGATCTAAAATACACATATGTATGACAAGAAACACAATTACTTAGACTCACAAACATAGATAATTAATGCAGGGATCGAGATTATCTTGAGAACAGCCACTCCGAGGAAAAAGCTATGAAAGAGATTATGGCATTCATTGCACAAAAAAAAGATGAGTTTGCAAAATTGCCGTTATTTGAATTTCTAGCTAATAAACACATTCACCCGAATCAACGACTAATTTTTGCACCTGTACTCGATCCTTTGGCTATGGGCTTGAGTGATTTAAACAAGTACGTCCTCCGAGACTCTTCCAGCAATAACAAGGTTCAGGAACTGATTAACAAATATACTTACAAAGAAAACTACTACTGGTACGGGTATCTGCAACATCTAGAGACATTGGGTTTCAACAAATTAATGAGTTACGGGGACTTCAGGCTGCTTTGGGGTGAAGAAACTAAAAAAACTCGATCGCTCTGTTCGGTGCTGGAACGCTACGCTTGGAAAGCCTCTCCCATTCAGAAACTGGTGTTAGCCGAAGCCTTGGAAGGAACCGCCACAGTTTTTTGTGAGGCGGCGCTAGCAGTGATCGTGGAATTAGAGAAAATCAATAAAAAAGAATATATTTATTTGGGAGGAAGTTATGTTGGTTTGGAAAATCATCAAATTTTAAATACACCGGAGATGTTGCAAGTTTTAGCAGAGATAGAACTTTCTGATGCGGAACGCCAAGCAGCTTTAGAATTAGCACAAAATGTATTTGAACTATTTACAGAAGCGATGCACGAGCTATTTGGACACAGTACAACAAATTCTTGCAAAACTGTGCTGCAAGTATCCTCGATTTCTGCGTTCGATCGCACTCTTGACTGTTTAGACGTTTGTTAAGAAGACCGTTGAAACCGCGTCTATACAAGCACTCACCCCACGAGAGAAGACGCTCGCGAATGGAATTCGCGCCTGGGCGAATGGAATTCGCGCCTACACAAAGAAAACCCGCCTCCGCGGGTTGAAGAGCCGGCAGTTAAAATTATGTTACCTTCTTCAGTCCGCGGAGGCGGACATCGTTTGTGTAGATGCGAATTCCATTCGCCGTCTTATTTTAATGATTAAACAATCACTAAGTTATCTCGGTGTACTGCGGTTTCAACCCCTGCATAGCCTAAAATCTCAGCAATTTTATCTGATTTGCACCCTTTGATTTGTCTCAACTCTAAGCTGCTATAATTCACAAGTCCCCTCGCAATTTGTTTGCCTTCTCCGTCGCACAACTGCACGGAATCATCAGCTTGAAATTCTCCTTCTACTTGAGCAATTCCCGCAGCTAACAGCGATTTTCCGCCGTGGGAAATTGCCTTGACAGCACCCGCATCTAAATAGAGTTTTCCGGCTGGAATTAGGACGTTGGCTATCCAGTGTTTTCTAGCGTTGACTGGGCGCGGTTGCGGCTCGAATTGAGTGCCGATCGCCTCGCCGTTCAATATTTTCTCAATATTACCAGGAAAGCAGCCGTTGGTGATGACTGTGCGTACTCCTGATGCTGTGGCGATTCTGGCGGCTTCAATTTTTGTCACCATTCCGCCGGTTCCCCAACCGCTGCGGGAATCTCCTGTTTGTACGTCCAATGCTGTGAGTTGTGCCATGCTTTCTACTAGGGCGATCGGCTGTGCGTCGGGATTGCTGCGCGGATCTGCTGAATACAGCCGATCGACATCCGTGAGCACAAACAACCAATCTGCTTCTACCAAACTCGCCACCAGCGCCGAAAGCGTGTCGTTATCGCCAAATTTGAGCTCGTCTACCGCTACTGTATCGTTTTCGTTGACGATCGGAATTACGCCCAATTTGAGCAGTTGTTGAAACGTATTGTAGGCATTAACATACCCGTTGCGCTGTACTAAATCGCCTCTGGTGAGCAATACTTGGGCGATCGGCTGTTGTAGAGTAGTGAACAAGTCATCGTAAACGCGCATCAGCCGCCCTTGTCCGACGGCGGCCACAGCCTGCTTCAGAGCGATATTTCGTGGGCGTTCCGTCAAGCCCAAGCGCGCGCAGCCCACTCCCACCGCACCGGAAGAAACCAACACTACTCGATGGCCTTGTTGCTGCAAACCGGCCAAAATCTCGACTAATGTAGCAATAGTTGAGAGAGCTAAGTTCCCGGTAGTCGATCGAGTAAGTGTCGAAGTTCCTATTTTAACAACAATAGTTTGAGTCATCGGTTATTAGTTATTAGTTATTAGTTATTAGTTATTAGTTATATTATCTGCGATCGCACGCCCGCAATCAAATTGATTTGTAGTGAAAAATGCAAGTCTTCATAGGAAGCATCTCAGTTTTGCATTTGTAGTGCTGTTTGCGATCGCGATCGTTGTATAATTGGCGATCGGGGACAGCACTAATATCAACTGACAACTGTCAACTGCCAACTGTCAACGGGAGCATCTCATTTTCGCAAAAATATTTTTTTTTACAGTGCGAGCGTCCCCGCTCGCGTGCTTTGTAAAGCACGCGAGCGGGACAGCACTACTACAAATGCAAAACTGAGATGCACCAACTGTCAACTGTCAACTGTCAACTGCCAACTGCCAACTGTCAACTGTCAACTGTCAACTGTCAACTGTCAACTGTCAACTGACTACTTTCTGCTATCAAGAGAAGCACCCAAAGCTTGAGACACCCAAACTTCAAAAGAACGCACCGGATACTTGCGAAGCGCATACCCAGCATCAACCATTGGCTCAACTAAAATAGTAAACATACCCAAACGATTGCCGGCCAAAACATCAGTAAAAAGTCGATCGCCCACCATCGCCACCTGTTCCACCGGCAAATTCATCGCCGTCACCGCTTTTCGCAACTTGCGCCGCGACGGCTTAGCCGCACCAGTGATGTAAGGTAGATTCAAAGACTCAGCAATTCGACCGATCCGAGTCTGACTTAAATTATTGCTCGCCAACCACAGCGATACTATAGGTTTAATTTCTGCCACCCACAGGCTGAGTTCCTCAGAAGCATTCATTGCTGTAATGGGAACGAGAGTTTCATCCACATCCAACACTAATCCTTTAATATGATATTTCTCAAGAATATCAGCCGTTAAATTTACGACCGAATTGCCTAGAACTAAGTCTGGCTGTAGTAGTTTTCCCCAAGTCATAATGATTTTAGATTTTAGATTTTAGATTTTAGATTGAGAAATAAGAAGCGGGAAGTTAAACATTCAAAAAGTCAAAAGTAAAAAGTCAATAATTATGGCTTTTGCTTTGTAATATCGTTTTCGTTTGCATCCGAATCAGCATTTTCGGAGTGTAGTGCTGTCCCGCTTGCTCATGAGAAGCCTCAAACGCTCGGTATAATTCCGATGTAGCCGAATCCAATATAACTTTTGACTTTTTACTTTTAGCGGTTCTCAAGCGTGGTGAGGTATGCCCACGGAGGCTGCCCTATGCCCTATGCCCTATGCCCTATGCCCTATGCCCATGAGTACCTCATATGAAAGCTCGAAAGGCTATATGTATTAGTCCTTGGCCATCTATTGACCCGATCGCACTTTCTGGTCAACTTGAGCCACAGCAGCATCGTGTTCCGCCTGAGTGCGGCTGAAAATGTGAGTGCCGTCGTATCGAGCCATAAAATACAGGTATTCTGTATTTTCAGGAGCCAGAGTCGCTTCCAGACTTGCGATTCCCGGAGCTGCGATAGGAGTTGGCGGCAGCCCTACATTCATATAGGTATTGTAGGGAGAAGGCGTTTCCACCTGCTTAAAAGTCAGAGGTTTCTCCTTGGTTTGTCTGATGCCGAGGGCGTATTCCACCGTCGGATCGGAACCCAATTTCATGCCCTTATTCAAGCGACTGGTAAATACCCCAGAAATGCGATGGCGTTCGGAAGCAACCACAGCTTCTTTTTCTACAATACTCGCCAGCGTCACCCATTCTTTCAAAGAAAGCTTAGTATTGTTCTGATTTTTTTGAAAGACCGGTAAAGCTATCCGCTCGAAACGGCCGAGCATTTGTTTGATCACAGCTTCCGGGCTGACTGCATCGCCGTCTAACTGATAGGTATCCGGGTACAAAAACCCTTCCAAATGAGGCAAGCCACTGGGTAGCCAAGGGTAATCAGCGTAGGGAACTTGACTCGCCGCCGCCATAAAATCCTTAGCCGGAAAAAAACCTTGGGCTTCAAAATAAGTGCTCATTTGTTGCAATGACCACCCTTCGGGAATCGTGAAACTCTGCTGTACGACTTCACCTTTCCAAATTTTTTCAGCAACCGCACTCAGAGGCTGAGTCGGTGAGAGTTGGTAAGTTCCGGCTTTAAAACCTCCGTCGCGGTTTTGCATAGTCAGCCAGCGGGCCCACATATTCCATGCTCCTGCCGATCGAATTAAGCCCGCCGCTTCCAAATCCTGCCCGATTTTTTGACTGGAAGTACCGGGGGGGATTTGAATCGAAACAGCAGCATCCTTGGACGGGGGAGTTGACTCGGCGGCTGTTTTAGGAGGGGCAGAAGCCCAGCTCCACCAAGCCCAGCCCTGCCAAGCGCCAACTCCCCAAATTGCAGGCAGCAACGCCAGATAAAACAACCATTTAGAGACTTTCGGGGATTTTTTTTGGCCCTCGCGCGCGCTGCCTTTGGTCAGTTGTTCTTTACTCATAATCCGTTGTCCTCGATAAGCGGCGATTAAGTAGCGACTAATGAGTGATGACCTGCGATTGATGACCGAAAAGTTACGGATACCAGCCCTTGAAAATATGCCCTTCACGCTGCCCAATTCTATAGCCCGAGCTGACAGGAAGGCGGAATCAGGGAAAAAGTTCGATCGACCTAGCAGTTGACTTTTGTCTAAAATAGTCAAATATTCTGCTTTTTGCCCTCATGCCTTCTGCAATTAGAGATTGCAGGTCGATCGAGTATACATCATCAACCCGAAGCGGGCGGCCACTCTTGACACCGCCCCTACTCTAAACCAGTTTCTTTGCACTTCACAAGCCCAGCAAAACTGAACTCAATATCTAATCAAGCTCATCAAAGAACTGATCTTCTAGCATCGGCAACATCGGTTCCAGCCTTTGGAACTCTTCTTCCGAGAGCAATTCAGGCTTGCCGTCATCATTCATTCGAGCCAAGATAAAAAACGGGTCTAGAGGTGTATAAATGGCATATTCCTGCTCTTCGTGATAGAAGCTGGTCAACCACATTAGTTCCTCGAACTCTGACTCCTCATCGGGATCGGCATTAGGCTCCAAATCCTCGTCAGGAAATTCCGGCAATTCACCAACTACAGTCAGTGTCACCGCCGTGCGCCGGAGTGTCAAGTTCTGCTCTTGCAGGACAACTTTAGCAGTATCAAAAATTGTGTCTATTTCGGTCTCGTCTTCTACAGGAATTGCTGCTTCGTCGGTATCGTCTCCGTGCCAAGTAAAAATTTCTACAGGAGAGTCGATCGGCAACAGCAAGGCGTATTCTTGACCTTCTAGGTTCATCGAATATTCTATGTTGCAAGTTAGCGATCGCCCAAATTCATCCGTCAGGGTGACGGACGTTTCGTGGGAATTACCATTCTCTTTGCGGTATGGGGATGAGGACATCGCGTGTATCTTAATTTTCCGTCAATAATTCAGTAATCTTTGCTTGACAATTGGGGATTTTCGTGGCGATATTGGGCCTCTTCGGGCGATCGCCAGTCCACAAACTTAAACCGCGAGACTCGCGGCATTTTCCACAGGCGAGGAGTGCAGCGTTTAAATCTCAGCCGAGTCCAGAGCGACACTGAGGACAAATCACAGTTATGTGCTGCTTCAGTACCGAGGTTCTGGGGATTTTTCTCCCATGTGTCAACGCTTACAGGTGTGCGTAGCAAACTTGCACAACTAGGATATCACGCCTCTGTTACTACCTATGAGGATTGGGAATTGCGCTTTTGCTTTTGTCTGCGCTCGTCTAGCCACTGCTGCAAAATCAAGGCCGCTGCTTTGCGATCGATCAAACCCTTATGGCGCGACGGGGACATCCCTTGGGCTTGGATCAGTTCCTCGGCGCCCACAGAAGTCAGGCGCTCGTCGGCGTATTCTAGGGGGAGTTCTAAGGCGGTGGCGATGCGAGTGGCGTATTTCTGGACTTTTCGGGCTTGAGTGCCCACTTCTCCGTTGAGGGAGTAGGGCAGGCCAGCCACCAAAATTTGCACTCTTCGCTCTTCCACGAGTTCTCTGAGACAAGCTACATCTCGATCGAAGGACGATCGTACCAGAGTAGTAATCCCCGTAGCGATTAAACCAGTGCCGTCACATCCGGCGATGCCGACTCGTTTGCTGCCGATATCTAATCCGAGGGCTGAAATCCATAATTTTTCGTTGAACATCAATCAATTTTAGATTTTAGATTTTAGATTTTAGATTTATTTGTTTCTGAGCCGGATATTTTTTTACGAACCGCGAAGACGCGAATAACGCGAAGGAAGAAGGGAAGAAGTTGGGTTTTTTCGGTTTGTAGTGAGGACTTTAGTCCGCATAAATAAGAGGACTAAAGTCCTCACTACAAACCCTTAATTTAGCCGACATTATATCAGAAATTAAGTTCTACTCTGGGGCGTCGCCGTCGATCGGCAATTCCGGCAAATTCAGAGGCAAAATGCTGCTAGCATCTGTTGCTCCAGATTCAGGATTTTGGCTGTTCAAAGGGTTAACTTGATTAGCTTGATTTTTTCCGGAGTCCAACAAAAAGGGCTTAATCTCAGACGACGCGGGCCCTGTTGTGGCTTCTCCAGCCATCGGGCCGAGCCAGGACATCCTACCCGGTACGGGTTTGCGAGTTGGCTGGAAGCTTTGCAGCATTTCTGATAGCTGGAGTCCTTCGAGGGAGACTAACTTGGACTCGCGCAATTTGTGCCACACCGATCGCGACATCAGCAAGCTGTGTTCCAAACGCACGGCTCCAAATTGCTCTAAATAAGCTTCCCGTTCCGGCTGATAGTCGGCGGAAGCCAGTTGCAGGCTTTGGACTGGGAAATCTTGAACGAGGCGCGCCATTTGGGATAGCAGTTCGGGGTACAACCAAGTGTAGGCCGGGTGCACTGTCAGTTGGGCGACGTGCGGCTGTTGGCCGTTGCGGGATAGCTGTATCTGAAAATAGCCGATCGCAGCTTTGCGCTGCGGTTCAAATACGTAGGCGCTGACTACCTCTGTTTTGCTCAGCCACTGTTTGACACCTTCAAATAAGGCGCCGAAGAAACTGGTTTTGAAGTCTTGAATGTGCCGATCGAATACTTGACGTACTAACGGCGGCATAGACGCGGTATCGAGTTGATATAAAAATTGAGCGTCAGCGTTGCTTACGGGCAGCAGGTTGGGCAAATCTGGCGTCGCGGAGGCCATTTCTTGGAGGCGTTCCGGGGCGATCGACCAATAAGTCATCTGGGCCAACGGCTGAAATCCGTTCTGGCGGTACAAAGCCAGGGAACTTTTATCGCCAACATTCACCTCCAGCAGCCACGTCCGCGCCTCCCAGACTGCCTCGAAGCAGTACCGCATCAGCATCGAACCAATGCCTTTGCTGCGGGCTTCTGGATCTACCCCGACGCGATCGATCCGCCAAGTGCTGCGGGTGCGGTTGAAAGGAGAAATCTGAATTATGCCCTTAACTGTCCCCTCTTCTTCGGCAACATGGGCTCGAAACAGCGACTGACCAGGGTTGGGAAACAAGCTAAACAGCTTTAGCAGCCCGTACCAGCGACGAATCTGCTGAAACTTTTTACCTAGTACCAAGTCGCAGCTTGCGCCCTTGCGTTTTTCTGGTTGTTCGGCTGTTTCCACGCACAATTGTTCCATCGCCTCGATGTCGCGGTACTGAAACGGGCGAATCACAACCTGGTTTTGGTTTTGGGAGGGAAATGAAGTCATATAGAAATTCTCAAGTGGTTAGTGGTTATTTGTTATTTGTTATTGGTTATTGGTTATTGGTTATTGGTTAGTGGTTATTGGTTATTGGTTATTGGTTATTGGTTATTGGTTATTGATGTCAACTTAATGTCAAACGTACTGCTGGTCTTCTGTTTACCGCTGAGGCCAGATCCCCCCTAGCCCCCCTTAAGAAGGGGGGGACAGGAGCATTCTCAAAGTCCCCCTTCTTAAGGGGGATTTAGGGGGATCTGGCCTCAGCGGTAAACAACATATACAAAGGCTTTTAGCTTTAACTTGACAGGCTTTGGTTGGCGAGTCACTCACGAAAGTTGAGAACCCTAATAGCACGAAACTGGACAAGAAAATTAAAAAATCAAATATCTTTAAGAAAGGGGAAGAGTTACGGAAGTTTTGAGTTCTCAACTTATAACTTTTAATTCTTCACCCTTTCTCGATCGATCTAAAATTAAAAATTTCAAATCATTAGTTTGATTTTTTAATTTTCAGTCTTCAACTCAAGATTTCTGTGGTAGAGGTCGAATTAACACAACCGGTGTTCGCTCGTCAGCATTCCCGGCGGGGTTGCTGCGTAACGCTTGCTCTAAAAATGTTACCGATAAATCGGAGGTCGCTGCTAATATCTTAACTGCTTTTAAGTCATTAGCGTCTACGATCGCCGCCGCAAGTCCAGTTTCTCGTTGAATTTCCTCTACAACTTGCTGGGGATTGTCCGGGCCAAGCACGATAAATTGGTCGAAGGGAGGCAAAGTTCCCGTAACATCGTCGATTAGCCTGGCTTGTTCCCCTGCAAGTTGGTAAAAGACTCCCGGTTTACCGAATATTTTAGCTATAGAGCCGATCGCAAATGCGGCCACTACACGCCAAGGCCCAACTACATCAACCAATGTCTGCATTCCGCAAGCGGTGGCCAAACTCGACATCGGCAAGAAAAACAAGCAGACTCGCTTGGCTACCCATCCGGGTTTGACTTCACTGGGATGGCGGTAGCGTCCCTGCATCAAGGCTAAGGGAGTTTCGGCGAGGGCGACAATATCACCTTTGTTGGCGCGCGGTAACACGTAACGCTTGACAATTTCGACGGGATTGTCGAGTTCGGCGAGGATGTGGGTGCGAATTGGGAAGACTTCTGCAACGCCGACATTGCGGGCTGTGGGTACGGTGTCCGAGTTGGGAAATTGCAGCGGGACTACTACGTTGCGGACTCTGGGGATGCGCCCGCTTGGGCCGTAGGTGATGAAATGTATTTGCACCCAAGCTGACTGCAATTTGTTTAAATCTTGCCCTTGAATGTCTACGGAAACTTTAATTTTCGTGTTTTTTTGGGCTTTAACAATATAGCCGAACCAGTAATCGTCTGCTCTTGCTTCTGCGTCTTCGTGACCAGGAATGACTTTTGTCTGGGAAGTCACGCCGTCTAAACTTCCGTCTGACAGCAGTTTCACCTGTGCCCGCACATCTGGCAACATAATCTCGAACCGCTGTGTCAGATTGCGGAATTCCATTTCGCCAACCAACAGATAGCGGTTGGGTTCGTTTATGGCTAAGTGCCATTCTCCGGCTGTAAGTTCTAGTTTATTTGCACTCCCAGTCCGGCGATAGTTCAACTCTAGGCCCAATCCGCCCAATGCCAGCAGCGAACCGGCTGCTGCGATTCCTGTTGCTAAAGTCTCAATCACTCAAATCACCGCCAATAATATTTTGTGTTTACTGTAGTCGATCTCGGGTACTTCGAGATCCGATCCGGCAGTAATTGCATTTGCTGGGTTTGCTGGGGGGATGCCAGTTAGTAAATTTTGCTGTCAGCGGTTTGGATGTTGGCGGGCTGTGGGGATGGGATGTGCGATCGCACTTTGGGATGCAGCGAAGGTCGAGATCCCTTGAGTTAGATCGCACATCTTAGCATCTAACCTAATTAATTAGCTCGCGCTCATTATCATCCCCAAGAGCTAATTCGGAAATCATCTGCTTCAAAGAAATATTTCGACTGCGATCGGATTTCGGTTTTGGGGGCTGCGCCGCCATCTTTGCCTCAACTTCTTCTAGCAATAAAACTGGTAATTCAAAAGCTTCTTTGAACCATTGAACCAGTTTTATCAATTCTTCCAGTGAGCTACCAATTGCTACAGTAGCAGCTTTGCCACAATCAATAATTGTGCCATCTTGCTCGTAAAAAACCTCACGAATTGAGTAGCGCCCTTGGCTGTCACAAAATACGCGATAAGTCCAAATCATAAATTTTCAACCTTCTTTTCCTCGAAAAAACACACTATTATTTGGCTTTTCACCGATTCTTTCAATGCTGACAATCTCCACGAGTTCATCAACGTTGTAGAATACCCGGAACACACCAGTCCGCAATTCCCATTCTGCAATATCCGGTGGAGAACGTCGGAAACGATTTTTTGTTTCTACCGTTGGTTCATAGGTTAATTGCGTTTGAATCGCATCGATCAGAATTTTCTGCTCGAATTTCCTAAAATATTGTAAATCCTTAGCAGCATCAGGCGTAAATTCAATTTCGTACATTCGTGACTTAAGCAATAGACATAGCTAGCATAAACTCCTTCATCTTAACCTGCGAGGGATTGAGTTGAGCGACAGTCGATTTCCCTGATTATAGCCCGCGCAGGCATCGCCCGTCTGTGGCCGCGAGGTACGGGATTGGATGTGCGCTTCCAGCGGACGATAGCTTCGCCACCGCGCGTGCTTGGGATGCACTTAAGGTCGATCGCCTTCAGTTAAAATGTAGAAGATCGAATTACCTCGTCTCGCGGGAAGGTGGTTGAGCGATGGATAAATTAGAGTATTATCGTCATTTGATTCGGAAAGTTTTAACCGAGTATTATGAGTTGGGGGCAAAATCCAGCAATTCAACGCTAGAAAGTGCGCTGATTTTTGACGAAAGGCACGACCATTATTTATTGGTAGTAATGGGTTGGGAGGGACAAGAACGGATTAAGGGAAATACTATTCACGTGCGATTGCGGGATGGCAAAATTTGGATTGAGGAGGATTGGACAGAAGATGGGGTGGTGACAGATTTTTTGCAGGCTGCGGTGCCACGGGAGGATATTGTATTGGCGTTTCATCCACCGCATTTACGGCAATATACGGAGTTTGCGATCGCTTGATTGTGCGATCGCCAATCCAACCATCTCACCTAATTCGTTTAAAATCTAGATAAAAAGCAGTGATTAGCCCTATGACACTAGCCATCACCCCAAGCAAGCAGTATATCGAACAACGCAACGGAGGGTATTGGATTCAAGGAACTCGCATTTCCTTCGATTCAGTCGTTTATTCCTTCTTGAATGGAGAAGCACCGGAAAGCATTGTCCCAAATTTTCCACTTCTTTCGCTAGAACAGGTTTATGGTGCGATCGCCTTTTATCTTGCCAACCGAGAAATCGTGGATGCGTACTTAGAAGAAGGTGAAGCAGAATTTAAGGAATTGCAACAGTCTCTGAGACAAAAAAGTCCACTTCTGTATCAACAATTGATAACTGCTCAAAATCGGAAAAAAGGCGCATTATGACGAAAATTAGATTAAAAATTTGCGTTTTCGTATTTGTAGAAATCGCCACTCTCACTATATTATATACGATCTGGTGCGGGAAGCATTTTTAGCGTTGTAGGCACTGTATCGGTAGGAAATCTAGTCATTGTCGCTAATGATGACCAAAATAAAAGTGCTGTCGTATCTCCACTCAGTCGCAAAGATAGTGAAGGAAATGTCTGGTATTTGACGACAAGATTGAGAGCAAGTGAGTACAAAGGTTGGATCAAAGCAGACTTTTTGAAACTCAGATGTCCTAATCCCTAGGTGTGGCGCTCAAAAAGAGGAGGCACTCTGCACGGACTTTCTCTTTTATTTTACTTTAAATATGCGATCGCCCAAACAACTCTCGATCGCACTTATCCGATTCTATGTACTTAAGTATTTGCCACCAAACTTCAAGTATCAATTCGGCACAACTCCTACGAGAATTCCCTGATATTTATTTACCAGGACAGTGCGAACAACACCTCAACAACGCCCTTACCTCATTAACCTCGTTTCTCCGAGGAACTTAGAGAAACTTCTAGAAGTGCTGCTGTGCGGGCGAGGTATTAAATTCATTGTGAAAAATATTAGCTTAAACCATTTTTGGGTTAATATCGATACATAACCACAAATTAGGTGATACTCAAATAAAGGCGATCGCCCGATCGATGTCTCTTAAAAAAACAGCTTGCCTAAGTGTAGTCGAGCAAAAAGAATATCCGCATCGCTGCAATAGCGAATTGTCATATGCCATCATCCCAGGCTTCAATCTTTAACAAACTCATAGGTAGCGCCCCGCTGCGAGCTGTTTTGATTGTCCCCTTCGTGTTACAAATCATGGGGGCGGTCGGCATTGTTGGCTACTTATCTTTTCGCAACGGACAGAAAGCAGTCAACGATTTGGCATCTCAACTGCGGACAGAAGTCAGCAGCCGCATTGACCAGCACTTAGACAGCCAACTCGACACAGCGCGCCACCTTGCTCAAGTTAATGGTGATGCCTTCGATGTGGGATTGCTCGATCCCAAAGATTTAGATAATATGGCTCGTTTTTTCTGGAAACAGATGCAATTGTTTAATGTCGGCTCCATAGGCTTTGGTGCTCCAGGAGGCGAGTTTGCAGTTTCTGGATATCAAATAGATCAAAATATTATTTCTGGCTTCAGCAATCTAAAGCAACGTGGCAATCGAGATTATTACTTTTACAATACAGATAGTCAGGGCAACAAAACTACGCTTGTTGATATATACAAAAATTACGAATTTGACAAAGAACTGTGGTATTCAAACACGGTAAAAGCTGGAAAACCGACATGGGTTTTATACCAGTGGGAAACCGCGCCGTTTCCTCTGGCTGTTTCGGCAAACCGACCGGTATACAATAAAAATAGGCAATTAATTGGCGTAATTGGAGTTGACCAACGCCTCACACAAATTAGCGATTTCTTGCGTAATTTAAATGTTAGTCGTTCCGGTAGAATCTTCATCATCGAACGCAGCGGGCTGATTGTTGCATCCTCCAGTTTAGAGAAACCTTTCACAATTGTCAGCGAAAAAGCGCAGCGACTACCCGCTATTAACAGCAGCGATTTGTTGATTTCTAATACTGCTCAGTACCTGAAGAATCGCTTTGATAATTTTTACAAAATTAAACAAAGTCAGCAGATTGAGTTTATGTGGAAAGGCCAGCGTCAGTTTGTCCAAATTTTACCCTGGAAAGACGAGTGGGGATTGGATTGGTTGGTAGTTGTGGCGGTTCCTGAATCGGATTTCATGGGGCAAATTAATGCTAATACTCGCACCACGATTCTATTTTGTATCATCACAGGATTTCGCCTCTGGGAAGTTCGATCGCACTGTGGAAGTCTCCGGTAAGAATGAACTGGGCGTGCTTTCGGAATCCTTCAACGACATGGCGCAGCAACTGCGCGACTCTTTTACAGCCCTAGAAAATACCAACCTCGAACTCGAACAGCGCGTCGAAGAACGCACCGTAGAACTCAAAATTGCCAAAGAAATGGCAGACGGCGCCAACCGCGCCAAAAGCGAATTTTTGGCTAACATGAGCCACGAATTGCGAACTCCCCTCAACGGCATTTTAGGCTACGCACAAATTCTCCAGCGCAGCGAACCGATGACGCAAAAAGGACGCAGCGGTGTTGATATCATTTATCAGTGCGGTTCGCACCTGCTAACGCTGATTAATGATGTGTTGGATTTGTCGAAAATTGAAGCCCGAAAACTCGAACTGCATCCCGCAGCTTTTCACCTACCTTCATTCATCCAAGGTGTTGCGGAAATCTGCATGATTCGCGCCCAGGAAAAGGCAATTACCTTTGATTTGCAGATTGATTCGCAACTCCCGACAGGGGTTTGCGGTGATGAAAAACGTTTGCGCCAAGTGCTGCTAAATTTGCTGGGAAATGCAACTAAGTTTACGGAAAAAGGCGGAGTAATTTTTCAGGTTGATGTAATTAAAGATGCTGAGTTTTCCGATTCAAGTTCTCAGTTAAATTTAAATCAAAAAATATATAAAATTCGCTTTACAGTTGAAGATACAGGCCCGGGAATGACCGCAGTACAAGTTAAGAAAATATTTTTACCTTTTGAGCAAGTAGGTGATGTGAAAAAACAATCGGAAGGTACTGGATTGGGACTTGCGATCAGTCAAAAGATTGTGGGCTTAATGCAGAGTGAAATTGCGATCGACAGTCGTGCAGGAGTTGGCAGTATTTTTTCCTTTGAAGTGTCACTCCCGGAGGCGCAAAATTGGGCTGATAGTTCGAGAATCGTCGAACAGGGCGCTGTTTTGGGTTACTTGGGTGAAAAACGCAAAATTCTGGTGGTGGATGACAGGTGGGAAAATCGTGCGGTGCTGGTGAACTTGCTAGAACCGATCGGCTTTAAGATGATTGAAGCGGCTGATGGTAAGGAAGGACTCGATATCGCTTTAGCCACCAAACCCGATTTAATCCTCACCGATTTAGCGATGCCGGTGATGGACGGATTCGAGTTTTTGCACCAAATCCGCACTCATCCTCAACTGCGAGATGCGATCGTGCTAGTGTCGTCTGCAAGCGTGTTTGAGATCGATCGCCAAAAGAGCCTGGATGCAGGCGGAAATGATTTTTTGCCAAAACCAGTACAAGCAGATGTATTGCTAGGCTTACTTCAAAAATATTTGCAATTGGACTGGGTATATGACGACACAGTAACTGCGCGTAAAAAAGCGCAAAATGCGATGCCAAATGAAATGCAGATTCCGGCGATCGAGATTTTACAGTTATTAGATGAACAAGCTCAATCTGGCGATTTAGATGCGGTAATCGAGATTGCGGAGGAAATCCAAACAGCGAATCCAGAACACGCGCTTTTTGCCCAAAAAATACTCGTTTTGGCAGAAGGTTTTCAAGTCAAAGAGCTGCGGGCATTGATTCAAGAACATTTATCAAAAGTTTAAGGGGAAAAATCATGCTTGAGTCTGATAAAAAATTTATTTTGATAGTAGATGACAGTGCCACCAATTTGTCTGTGCTGTCGCAAGCCTTAAAAACAGCAGGCTACAAAGTGCGGGTAGCCGTGGACGGAGAATCGGCGCTCGTTATGCTAGAAAAATGTCCGGTCAATCCGGCAAAAAACTTTTTTCCAGAACTAATTTTGCTAGATGTGCAAATGCCGGGAATCGACGGCTTTGAAACCTGTCGCCGAATTAAAGAGAACCAGCTAACAAAGGCAATTCCAGTCATTTTTATGACTGCTTTAGCAGATGCCGAAAGTAAGATGAAAGGATTGTCATTAGGTGCGGTGGATTACATCACAAAACCTTTTGAACAAGACGAAGTAATTGCGAGAGTTAACATTCACTGGCGGCTCAAAGAGTTGACCGACAATCTGGAACAGCAAGTTACAGAACGCACTTGCGCTTTACAAAAAGCCCAAGTCAAGGTAGTGCAGCAAGAAAAACTGTCCGCCCTGGGACAACTCGTGGCGGGAGTCGCCCATGAAATTAACAACCCGCTGAGTTTTATGGTCAGCAACATTGCGCCTGCAAAGGAATATCTTACTGAGATTACAGAACTTCTTAGCCTTTATCAAAAATATTATCCTGAACCTCCATCAGATATCGCTAGCAAGATTGAAGACATAGATTTGGAGTTTGTGATCGAGGATTTTTCTCACTTGTTAGATTCCATGGAAGTAGGCACTGAGCGCATTAAAGATATTTCGCTGTCGCTGCGAAACTTTGCTCGTTCGGATGGAGATACTGTGAGCGCGATTGAGCTGCACCAAACTCTAGATAGTACGCTGTTGCTGTTAAAACACCGACTCAAGGATCAAGGATGTCGCCCGGCTATTGAAGTTATCCAAAACTACGGTGAATTGCCCCTAATTAAATGCTATCCCGGCCCGATGAACCAAGTGTTTATGAATTTGCTAGCAAATGCGATTGATGCTGTGGAAGAGGCTTGGGAAAAAGACCAGCGTCCTCTGAATATTACGATTAGTACGGAAGTTTTGCGCGAAAGTGCGATCGTCCGAATTGCGGATAACGGGTTGGGAATGACGGAGGAGATTCAACAACATTTGTTTGAACCTTTGTTTACCACGAAAGCGGTTGGTAAGGGCACGGGGCTGGGATTGTCGATCGCTAAGCAGATTGTGAGTGATAAGCACGGCGGTCAATTGTTCTGCAAGTCTATCGCCGGGAAAGGTACTGAATTTGCGATCGAACTTCCTATTTAATTTTATAGAAGAAGGAAGAAGGAAGAAGGAAGAAGGAAGAAGGAAGAAGGAAAGCAATGGTTTCAGCTATTAATAACTTCCTAACTGTGTCGGCTTGAAATCAAAGCCGATGATATCGGAATTATAGCCGAGTGCGAGCGTTCCCAATCGCGATCGATCGCGAGAGTGCGAGCAATTATTCTGAACCCTTACGAGGGATTATTCTGAACGCGAGCGGGGGGTTATTCTGAACGCGAGCGGGGGGTTATTCTGAACGCGAGCGGGGACGCTCGCACTGCACAACATCAATAGCTAATTTGCAAAGTCACAGAAGCATTTACCTGCTGTTCCCCTCCTATCACCGGTGTTGGAAGAGCAATATCACCAGCAGCACGAACACCACCAAAATTCTGGTACACAGGAGGCGGTGCGGAAGCACCGTTGACTTGAATGCTGAGAATTTCTCCCCGCTTGAAGTTGAGCGCGTTTAAGACTGCATCTGCTTGCGATTGAGCGTCTTGAGTTGCTTTTTTGAGTGCTTGTTTTTGAGCTTGGGCGATCGCACTTTCGGTAGCTACAAAGCTCACACCTTGAATTCGGGTTGCTCCGGCGCTCACTGCATCGTCTAGCAAAGTGCCAGCAGATTGAGTATTGATACGAAAACTGACGGTATTTGTAGCAGTATACCCTATTAATAAGCGCTGTTGGTTGTTTTCGTAGCTGTAATTCGGGTTGAGGGAGATGCCGGTAGTTTCGAGTTTTTGTACTTGGCGCGATCGCAGTAACTCTACCACAGCGGACGATCGCTTTGCCGCTTCCTGCTGCACCTCGGCCGCCGTTTTTCCCTGCACCTCAACCCCCAAATACACGAAAGTTTGAGTTGTCGGAATCGCTTCCACACCTCGCCCAGTAACCGTTAGCGTTCTGATCCGCTGTTCTTGAGCCTGTACCGGATCTAATCTCACAAAACTAACGAGAGTTAAGGTTAAACATAACGCTGTTAGCAGACTGCGGAAATTGATTCTAGTATTGCGTTGCAAATTTGAATTCATAAACTCGATGCTCCTCACATACAACAGATGATATACTTGACCTTCGCACTGGAATTGCTAAAGATTCAGCCTGTTACGTTTTTAGCAACTAAAAATTTTAGTCATTAGTCATTAGTCATTAGTCATTGGTCATTAGTCATTAGTCATTAGTCATTGGTTCATCTGGGTTTGGCAAATATATCTGTAGGGGCGAAGCATGACCGCAGTGAATATGAAATTATAACTAATAACTTATATGCGGTCATGCTTCGCCCTCTTCAAAACCCAGATGCACCCTTGGTCATTAGTCATTAATCATTGGTTATTAGTCATCAGTCATTATTTTTTATATGCAATCCTTAAAACAAGCTGCCCGCCAACTCAAAAAAGAAACTTACGCTGTTTATTTAGCAAGTACAGACCAGAGAGTACCTTGGTACGCGAGAGTTTTAGCAGGTGTTACAGTTGCCTATGCCTTTAGCCCGATCGACTTAATTCCCGACTTCATCCCAATTCTCGGCTACTTGGACGATTTAATAATTGTACCATTAGGAATTTGGTTGGTAATCAAGATGATTCCGCCACAAGTTTTAGCCGAGTGTCGGGAAAAAGCAGCCGCGGAAATAGAGCGAGGAAAACCGATAAATAGGACAGCCACTGCTGTAATTATTGCCATCTGGATTAGCTTGGGAATATTAGCTGCTATTTTGCTGAAACAAATATTGAAACGTTAGAATACCCGGCGGTTGAAACCGCGGCTATACAGACAAAACCCGAGCTCAGAGGGGTTGAAGAATAAGCAGTGAAAATTATCTTATTTTATTCAGTCCGCGAAGGCGGACATGGTTTGTGTAGACGCGGTTTCAACCGCCGTCTTATGGCGGACATCGTTTGTGTAGGCGCGGTTTCAACCGTGCGTCCGATATTCATGATATTATATTGTAGGGCGATCGCGCCTGACCTTAAAAAAACTCCCCGTATCAAACACTAAGTATTATTTATCCCTTAAAAAAATCCCAGAACTAACTATCCAACTATGACTCAAACTACCGATCACCTCAGCCACCTCAACCCATCCCAGCGCCAAGCAGTCGTCCATTACAACGGGCCGCTGTTAGTAGTAGCAGGCGCCGGTTCCGGGAAAACCCGGGCTCTAACTTACCGCGTAGCTAACTTAGTTCGCACCAACCGAGTCGATCCTGAAAATATTCTAGCGGTGACATTTACCAATAAAGCCGCTAGGGAGATGAAAGAAAGAATTGAGAAATTGCTGGCGACTCAGCAAGCTGAAGCGGAATATGGCAAACCTTTGGCAGATTTAGCGCCGGAAATACAGACGAAATTGCGATCGCAAATTTACCACAGAATTACCAAACAGATTTGGATGGGGACTTTCCACTCTCTGTGCGGCCGAATTCTCCGCTACGACATTGAGAAATATCAAGACGAAAAAGGCCGCCAGTGGAAGAAGAATTTTTCGATTTTTGACGAGTCAGATGCTCAAACTCTCGTCAAACAAATCGTTACCAAAGTCCTCAACCTCGATGATAAGAAATTTGACCCGCGCAAAGTTCGCTACGTCATCAGCAATGCTAAAAATAAAGGTTGGTCACCTCAAGAATTCCTCGCCGCCGAACCGGATTACAGAGGGCGCGTAATTGCCGATGTTTACAGTCGCTACCAAGATGCTTTAGCAGCTAACAACGGCTTAGATTTTGACGATTTAATTCTCGTTCCAGTTAAACTATTATCCCAAAATGAGCAAGTATTAAATTATTGGCATAGAAAGTTTTGCCATATTTTAGTAGACGAATACCAAGATACTAACCGCACTCAATACGATTTGATTCGGATGTTAGTCACGAATAACGTTGACCCGAAACAGTTTGATAAATGGCAAAATCGCTCAATCTTTGTCGTGGGTGATGTCGATCAATCAATTTACAGTTTTCGGATGGCAGATTATACTATCTTGCTGGAATTTCAAGAAGATTTTGGCGATGGTTTGTCGGACGAGAAGACTCAGACAATGGTAAAATTAGAGGAGAATTATCGATCGCGCGAAAACATCCTCGAACTCGCCAACCACTTGATAGAACACAATACCGAACGCATTGATAAGGTTCTGCGCCCGACTCGCGAACCCGGAGCTCCGGTTGTGGTGTGGCGCGCTGACAACGAAATAGATGAAGCGCAATTTGTAGCTGGTCAAATTCAAACGCTGAAGCGCCAAAACTCCGAATACGAACACGGTAGCAACTTTGCAATTCTCTACCGCACAAACGCTCAATCTCGCTCCTTTGAAGAAGCGTTAATGTACTTAGATATTCCCTACAATATTGTCGGCGGGCTGAAGTTTTACGATCGCAAAGAAATCAAAGATATCTTAGCATACCTGCGAACGATCGCCAATCCCGACGATAGCGTCAGCCTCAAACGCATCATCAACACTCCCCGCCGCGGCATTGGCGACACCACATTTGGTAAAATCGAAGAGGCTGCAACTCAGTTGGGGATTCCGTTGTGGGAAATTCTCAGCGATGAGTCTTCTGTAAATACTCTCGCAGGGCGATCGGCAAAAGCGATCGTTAAGTTTGCCCAAATGATCGGTAATTGGCAACAAAAACTTGAAACTACGTCCGCGTCACAAATTGTCCAAGGAATTATCGAAGATTCCGGTTACATTGACGATTTGAAAAACCAAGGAACCGAAGAAGCCGAAAATCGGATCGAAAACGTTCGAGAATTGTACAATGCGGTGATCCAATTTGAAGAACAAAACGAAGAACCGACCCTCACATCATTTTTAGCAAAAGCATCTTTAGCATCCGATTTAGATGACTTGAAAGAAGACGATTCCCGCGTATCGCTGATGACGCTGCACTCAGCCAAAGGGTTAGAATTTCCCGTAGTCTTTCTCGTCGGAATGGAACAGGGTTTATTTCCCAATTTCCGCAGTTTAGATGACCCAAAGGCGATCGAAGAAGAACGCCGTTTGTGCTACGTCGGCATCACTCGCGCCCAGGAATTGCTATTTCTCACTCACACTCGCGAACGCCGCCTCTGGGGAGGATACCGCGAACACTGCACGCCTTCGCTATTTTTGGGAGAATTGCCAACACATTTGTTGGCTGGAACTACGAAGAAAACTAAGACTGGTAAAACGGCTGGATCCCAGGGAAAAACTAATAATTCAGCAGCCCATTCTGGGAGTTCTCCATCAGAGTGGAAAGCTGGGGAACGAGTTTTTCATCATGCTTTTGGAGTCGGAGAAATTACCCACGTTTTGGGAGTGGGCGATAAAACTAATCTGGCAATTAAGTTTACAGGTTTGGGGCGGAAAATCATCGATCCGAGGACGGCGAAGTTGCAGCGAGTGTGATAGAAAATTCGTGTCGGCGGGTTGAAGAAGACCCGGCGGTTGAAACCGCGTCTATACAGGCAAAACCCGCCTCCGCGGGTTGAAGAATGGACGGTAAAAATGCGATAAAAATTACGTTTTTGTCTTCAGTCCGCGGAGGCGGACATCGTTTGTGTAGACGCGGTTTCAACCGCCGGATTTTCTAAGTAAAAAGCAGAAATCAAAACATAAACTCTTATGTCTTACAGTCAATTTACAACGATCGGCAAAGTTAAAGAAGCCTTCAATCTCACAGTAGTGGAAGGAATCAGATTTTTGCCGGAAATTGAGCCGATCGCACCTGCAACAGCCTTGCAGACCATGCTGGAGACAAATTTGCCTTGGGCGATCGCCACCAGCACCGAAAAAGCCCGTTCTGAAGCCATTATCAACCCTGTCTTGCTGGAAGTTCGCAGGATTCTCAACCAACAAATCAGCGTGTTTTCGGGTGAGGAATTCAATGTCGATGCTGCTGTTGGACTTACAGGAGTCTGCGATTTTCTGATCAGTCGTTCCCCCGAACAATTAGACATTGAAGCCCCAGCCATTGTGATGGTAGAAGCTAAAAAAGGAGATTTGAAAGTAGGTTTGGGGCAGTGTATTGCGGAAATGGTGGCGGCCCAGAGGTTTAATGAAGCGAAAGGGCGATCGATTTTAGCCATCTACGGCAGCGTTTCCAGCGGCACAGCTTGGCGATTTCTCAAGCTGGAAGGGCAAATAGTGACGATCGATCTTACCGACTATCCGCTACCTCCCGTCGATCGAATATTGGGATTTTTAGTGTGGATGGTACGCCAAAATTAGCATCATATCAAATCTGTGTTGAAAATCTGCGATCGGAGTCGGCAATTTCAACCATTACTAAACAACCAAAGTCCGAACAGAAGGGGACTCAAAAGAAATAATTCAAAGCTATCGCGTAGGAAACCTTCTGGCTTAACAGTCAAGATGCCTGTTCCACAATAAAATTTACTCTTTGTGGAACAGGCATCTTGACTGTTCATAAAAAACTTATTAAGAATCAATGATGCAACATCTCATATCTTATTCGACTACCTGAGATTCCACACGCCTGTATTTACCCGCCAAACGTTCTCGACGCTGGCGGCGGTTGTCAGCTTCAAATATAGCGATTAATTCATCCAGGTTTAGAGTCAAAGCGTCCAACTGTTGGCAGACTTCACGCATCTTGTCAACGTGTCGCTTTCTGGTTTCAGCATCGGGGATTCTAGGTTGTTGATTCATGGCAAATTCCAATCGATTTTAATTTCTCGGATAGTTGCTTCTGAGGCATCGACAGTCGCCTCTGTTTGTTCTATCGTTCTATACAGAAAGTTTAACGTATCCGCAGTCGCAGCGGGTTGAGATTCTGCCACTTGCTGCAAAAGCCTGTACAAACGATTGTAAGGGTTTCTCAACCTTTCTTTAACATTATCCAGGGATTCAAGTTCGGGGAGTGTCGCTTCTGTCTCGCCAAACTGCTGCATTAAAATATATTCTGTGGCAGTTGTCTCGTTGAGGAGTTCCACTAGCCGTCGCTGTAAACTGAAAATTGTGTTCAGGATGTCATCAGGTAGCTTTGCCATTGTCCTTGATTTTTAGGGATAACAACTTAACACAATATATCAGAATCTTTGCTTGCTCCCATTTCATTTTTAATCAAGAGCGATCGCACTCCTAATTTACCACCTTTTAACCTAACTAAAAGCATCCAGGTTACAATCTATAGCATCGATCCGTGAGGTCGCTTTCTTCAATCCTAAAATCTAATATCTAAAATTGATTCACTTCCCTGCTTCGCCAATAATGCACTTCCATAGGCAGCAGCAGTATGAACGGGCGTTTCCACAGGCACTTTCAAATAACGATGACGAATTGCACTCCAAACTGCATTTTTGGCGCCGCCGCCAGCAGTATAAACTTTTGTCAAAGGAGTCGCACCCAACTCCTGCAATAATTGATATCCCCGCGCTTCAATCCGCGCGATACTTTCTAGCAAACCGTGCAGGAATTCCACTGAATCAGTCGGACGCGGTTCGAGTTTCGGCGGCAAATTCGGGTCATTAATTGGAAAGCGATCGCCATTTTTCAACAACGGGTAATAATCCAGCAAACTCTCTTGCTCTGGATCGATTTGTGTGCTATAATTATCCAATTCAGCATCTGTAAAAAAGTGTCGCAGCACCGCACCACCCGTATTAGAAGCGCCTCCAACTAACCACAGATCCCCCCCCGCCCCCCCTTCAAAAGGGGGGGAGAATATATTAGAGAATCTGTGACTGTAAATCCCGTATCTAGAATCATCTACGCGGGTATGACTTAACAGTTTCACAGCTAAAGTTGAACCGAGAGAAGTTACTGCTTCCCCCGGTGAATTGACACCGCTTGCTAAAAATGCTGCAATGCTATCGGTTGTCCCAGCATAAACTGTACAATGACGGGGAAATCCGAAGCGATCGCCCAATTCGACTTTAATTTCCCCTACAGGCGTACCCGGTGCGACAACTTCCGGCAATTCAGGAGTTGCAGCGCCCGCAATTCCCTCGATCAGCCAATCGGGATAGCACAAAGTATCAACATCGAAACCGAGTTTTAAAGCATTGTGATAGTCGCTAATTCCCAATTTTCCGTGCAGCAAAAACGCCAACCAATCGGCTTGATGCAGGAAATAAAGCTTCTCAATAACAGGCAAGATGCCTGTTCCACAAAGACTGAATTGTGTTGTGGGGTGGGCTTCTAGCCCGCCCTCCTGCCACCAGAGGAGTTTGGCGAGGCTGGATGTGGCGCTTAAGACTGTGTGGTTGGCTGGTGCGATCGCCCGTAACCTCTCTGTCACCGCTGCACCGCGCCCATCGTTGTATAAAATCGGCTCACATACGGGTATACCTTGCGTATCGCACAGCATGACTGTGGAGGATGTGCCATCAAGGGCGATCGCGCTTACCTGATTGCGGATGGTTGCGGGGATTTGCTCAATTACAGCCGAGAGTGCATTTTGCCACACCGAGGGCAATTCCGGCTGTTGTGCGTCGGCAAAAGTGTATTCTGTTTCACAATGGATTGTACCCTGGGAGTCGATGATTGTCGATCGAGCGCCCGTAGTACCGAAATCTATTCCCAAATAAAGATTCATTTATAGCAGTTGACAGTTGACAGTTGACAGTTGACAGTTGTTGTAGGGTGTGTCGCCATTGAAAATCCCTCAACACAAATCGACAATCGAGCGAGCGACGCACCTGTGCATAGACGTAAAGTAGTTGTAGGGTGCGTCGCCCTTGAAAATCCCCCAACACAAATCGACAATCGAGCGAGCGACGCACCTGTGCCTAGACGTAAACTAAGCAAACCAAACAATTCTTTTGTAGCCAAACTTTTTCTAAATCATCTAAATATAAACGAATTTGGCTCAAGATTAACTCTCCCCTTTGCATCCATTAGCTAAGCGATCGTACTCAGCTTCTTCCGCCGCAATATCAACATTTATCTGCTCTTGATTTGCGTAGTAGTAAGCGAGTGCTCCATGAACTTGGGCTAAATTTAAGTGAGAAATTTCAGCAATAATTTCTTCTGGACTCATCCCCATCTTGTACCAAACGGCGATTCGCTGAACGGTGATTCTAGTTCCTGCGATGCGGGGGCGATTTCCACAGGTTTCTGGTGTGGAAATTATCAGAGTGCCAATATCAGTTAAAGTTGGCATATATTTGAATCTGAGGTTAAAAATGTCAACTTAATTATAGCATAGGTTTATTATCATTTCAAGGCTTAGGTATGGGGGCGAGAAACCCGGTTTCTACGACTTTTGTGTTGAGTGACGATAAATATAGCAAGAAACCTGGTTTCACCAGATTATCGTGCTTCGACATATTCACATAGCGTAGTTGGTTCGGGAATGGGTAAACCTTCCTCTCGCAATCCTTCTAAGTGAAATTCGATCGCTTCTTTAATTTGCTGCTGTACTTCTGCAAGGGTTGCGCCTGTGGCTGCACATCCGGGTAAATCGGGCGCGTAAGCTGAATAGTTATTCGGTGTTTTTTCGATCAGAATGGCATAACGCATTATTCAGCCTCGACTTTAGAGTAGATTATCTTTGAGAAGTTGAGCTTTGACATCCTCTAGGCTAATGCCTTTTCCTTCTCGAAATTGCTGGCGAGACTTCCTAACTCTTTCTTTAAATAGGGGATGATTTTCTAAATCGTAATCAAAGGCATCATCTTCATCAGAAAAACCCCGCAATACACCGATCGCCTTTCCTTCTTTCAAGATGATAATGTCTTCTGCTTCGGCAAGTTTCAGGTATTTTGAGACATCTGTTTGTAAGTCGGTCAAAGTGACTGTTTTCATTATCTATTCCTCCGTTGGTTCAGTAGTTTTTCCTTCACGCAACAGCCATTGGGCCGCTTGTGTTCTAGGAACAATTACGATAATTTATACAATATTGTACCGAACGTCATAGAAAATACGAATTTCATCAACTCTCAGGCGATATTGCGGTTTATCCATCTCCCGCAAGCGTTTAATTCTGCTTTTGCTTTCTTGGCTGGGATTGTGTAGGAGATGGGTTTCAATTGCATCGATTACTTTACTACGATCGGTTTATCTGAGACGTTTTAGGTCTTGCAAAGATTCGGTTGTAAACTCTATTTTATAGGGCATATCTAAGCTGTATGTATTTTAATTTGTATAGCCAGACGGGTTTTGGAATAGGCAATCAGGGTTTAGACACTGGCTCATAAAATATGCTTAGAGATTACAGATTAAAGCTCTCGATGCGATGCCAGCGGACATGGTGTTAAATGTCAAATAGCAGAGCCGGGTAAGGACACAGCATTGCCGATATGTGTCAACTTAACCCCAAAACCTTTGTATCTCTCGCTTTTATCCGAGGCCCGATCCCCCTAAATCCCCCTTAAGAAGGGGGACTTTGAGATCGCTCCGGTTCCCCCCTTCTTAAGGGGGAGTAGGGGGCAAGCTAAGGGGGGATCTGGCCTTAGGAATAAACAGCAATCTCTGACTACGTTTGACCTTAAGTTGAGACTAATAAGCAATGCCTAAGTCCCCACTCAAAACTCCTTAAACTTTTGTCCCGCACTCAGGACAAAACTTATTACTCGAAACATTCTTCGCGCCGCAACTCGGACAATAAATCAACTCCGCAGATTCCAATTTACTCCGTTCGGGTAAACCAACCATTTGAGCATTACTCTTACCTGGAACTACCATCGGATAGCAGTTTTCGTCCCTCGTCACCTTCACGTTCATCAGCACTGGGCCGTCGTGAGCAAGCATTTGCCCGATCGCACCCTCCAACTCATCCGGCCCTGAAACCAGCATCCCCTTCACGCCGTAAGCCTCAGCCAGCATCACAAAATCCGGCATCCCCACAGTCATGTTCGAGGACGAATAACGCTCCCCATAGAACGCTTGCTGCCACTGCCGCACCATTCCCTGCCAACCGTTATTTACAATCACAATCTTGACATTAATGCCGTATTGTGCTAAGGTTCCGAGCTCTTGAATATTCATTTGGATGCTAGCGTCGCCAGCAATACAAATCACTTGCTCGTTGGGTAGCGCCATTTTCGCGCCCATCGCCGCCGGCAGCCCGAAACCCATTGTTCCCAAACCAGCGCTGGAAATCCAGCGGCGCGGCCCGTTGTTTAAGAATTGAGCCGACCACATTTGATGTTGACCTACATCCGTTGTGTAGTAAGCATCCGGCGCTTGAGTCGCCAACTCCGAAATCACCTGCTGGGGAGACAAAATATCGGGGTAGTGAGGCACAACTAACGGATAATCCTGTTTCCAGCGATCGATCCTGTGCAGCCATTCCCCAGTTTGTCCGGCAGTTCCCGAAACACCAGTTTCCCGACAGCGGCGCAGCATATCCATCAAAACTTGCCGGACATCTCCGACAATCGGCACGTCTGGGCCGCGATTTTTGCCGACTTCCGCCGGATCGATATCGATGTGAATCACCTTCGCCCGCGCGGCAAACTCGTCTAGTTTTCCCGTTACTCGATCGTCAAACCGAGCTCCGACAGCAATCAACAAATCGCACTCGGTAACGGCAAAATTAGCATAAGCAGTGCCGTGCATCCCCAGCATTTTCACAGACAGAGGATGGTTTTCATCAAATGCACCTTTGCCCATCAGCGTTGTCGTGACAGGTAATTGGAACATCTCGGCGAGTTCCTTAATTTCCTCGTGGGCCCCGGCTGCGATCGCCCCGCCGCCCACATACAGCAAAGGACGCTTCGCTTCCTTCAGCAACTCAATCGCTTGATTAATCTGCCGAGGATTTCCCTTGACTGTCGGGCGATAGCCAGGAATTCTCACCGATCCGGGTGTCACGGGGAGATAGTCAAACTCTTCTAAACCAACATCCTTGGGAACATCAATCAACACCGGGCCCGGGCGTCCCGTACTCGCGATGTGGAAAGCTTCAGCGACAATTCGCGCCATATCTCTCGGATCGCGCACTACATAGGAATGCTTGACAATTGGCAAAGTAATGCCGTAAATATCAGTTTCCTGAAACGCATCAGTGCCGATCGCCGGACGGGGCACTTGACCGGTAATAATTACCATTGGGATAGAATCCATGTGCGCCGTCGCAATCCCCGTCACCAAATTAGTTGCACCCGGCCCGGAAGTCGCGAAACAAACCCCAACTTGTCCGGTAGCGCGGGCATACCCATCGGCTGCGTGGGCTGCTCCTTGTTCGTGCCGCACCAGAATGTGTTTGATCCCGCCACTTTCTTCAGCGCGGTAGAGTTCGTCGTAAAGCGGCAGAATTGCGCCGCCGGGATAACCAAAAATATGCTTGACACCGTGGCGGATCAAGCTGTCAATCAGAGCAAATCCACCAGTTGCACGTTTAACGGCGACTTTAGTTTTTAGTTGCACAGAATTTCTTTCCTCAAACTAATTATGTTTTTTAATGAAAGCTTTTATAACACTTTAATCTCAATAATCAAACTCTGAAAATTTAACTGCTAATATTTTACAAAAAGTTTCGCGAGCGATGTGCGATCGTCGGGAAATATTGCTAGTGCGAAGTGTGGCTTCAGCCCCTCAACGTAGTATCCGTTTAAAATCCCCTCGCCTTTAGGCAGAGGGATCAGTCAAACTTTTAACTAATACGAGTGGGAAGTCCGGCACTCTATCCGCTTACAGGATGAGTGACGGGATGAAAACGAGCAGCAAACAAATTGAGCGATAGCGAATCCATGATAGGATCGAAATAAGCGGGGATGATAAGAGTAGCCGTGGTGGGCGAACTTTCCGTTGTATAAAGGCTAGACACCACCTATCAGTTTCAGACTGGTAGCCCCAAAATCCCTTTCTTGCCGTAAAAGAGCTGATGGATGGGTGAAAAAATCAACAATTCTACTCCTTGGGACACAGGGAGTCTGCCGGA
>NZ_JAEQCB010000092.1:0-34175 GCF_020738785.1 Microcoleus sp. PH2017_05_CCC_O_A
TGGTGTCGGAGATAATAGCCGATCGCACTATAGACATCAGACAATGACACAGTAGAATAACGCTGCACAATGGATTCCGGCGATGCACCATCTTGAAAAGCTCGAATCACCAATTCCAGCAAAACTCTTGAGTTTCCCACCCGAATAGCACCTGTTGCATCTTCTCGGAAAGGAGGTGCTTCAACTTCTAAAACAAGATTCATCTATTAATATCTCCCAAAATTACTATCGTATTCAACCGTCGAATCATCTTAAATAGGACTAAGGCCAAAGAAACCCGGTTTCTTTACAGATTTCTCGTCACCCAACCAGATTTTCCTGAGAAACCGGGTTTCTGACCCCGCACCCATAATAACCACCTAAACTAAACTACGATCGCATTGCCTGTTTTTGTTCAGCCTTCAAATCCCGATTGCTAGCAGCAGCCAACTCCGCATCCAACAGCGTTTTACCAGTCGCCGCCAAATACACATCATCCAAACTCGGACGAGATTGAGCAATCCCAAAAGTAGGAAGTCCCGCATCTTTCAAGGCTTGCTGAATTGTCACCAGCGCGTCGCTGTGCGGTGTTACTACCAAATTTAGAGAATTTCCTTGGGCGCTGTTGATAATTACTTCTTGGACGAAAGGCAGAGATTCCATTAAAGCTTGGGCTTTTTCGGCTTCTTCCAGTGGCGAAAACTCCCGAATCCGCAAAGTCACCCGATCGCCCCCAACGCGATTTTTCAACTCCTCCGGCGTCCCCTGTGCAATCACCGTACCCTTGTCAATAATCGCCACGCGATCGGCTAAAGCATCGACTTCTTCGAGATAATGGCTGGTAATCAACACCGTCGTACCTTCCTCCCGCAAGCGGCGCAGGAAATCCCACACTACCACCCGACTCTCAATATCTAGCCCGACAGTCGGTTCGTCTAACACCAAAACATCCGGCTGGTGAAGCAATCCAGCAGCTAAGTCGAGGCGCTTGCGAATACCGCCGGAATAGGTACCCGTTTTTTTATTTTCCCATTCCTCCAAACCGAGGAGTTTCACCATTTCGTCAATCCGCCCTTTAATAGTCTTGCGCGGCAAATGGTAAAGCGCCGCTTGCAATTGCAGGAGTTCGCGCCCTGTCAACACCTTATCGAGAGCGACTTCTTGGGCGACGTAGCCGAGTTTCTGTCTGGCCATTCTCGGCTGGCTGACTGCTGAAATGCCTGACACTTCAATACGTCCGCTATCAGGGGCACTCAAGGTACATAGTACCCGCAGGGTTGTGGTTTTGCCTGCACCGTTGGGGCCTAGCAAACCAAATATTTCCCCCGGTTCTACCTTGAAGGAAACATCTTTAACGGCTTCTACAGTGCCGTAGCGTTTCTGAAGATTTTCAATTAAAACGGCGGGAGCCATATATTTTAAGGATGAACTGGTTGTTAATATTTTGACACTTCTGGGCTTAATTTGCCGGAATGGGCGATCGCACGTTCCGACTTCCTGTGCTTGTGGCGATCGCACATTCCGACTCAACCCGAAACTGCTGATTGTTTTGATTTTTGATAACGGTTTAAAATTTTTGCACTTGATGGCACTTCCTAATCCCGATCGCCCTCACTCTTTCCTAATCTCAAATATAAAATTTTCTAGCAACCGCGCTCGACGGTTCAGATATTCTTAATGACTGAAAACCTTACGTTCGATTGCTTCTACCTTCTACCCTCTTCTTTCTTCCTTCTTCCTTCTTCCTTCTACCTTCTACCCTCTTCTTTCTTCCTTCTTCCTTCTTCCTTCTTCCTTCTTCCTTCTACCTTCTACCCTCTTCTTTCTTCCTTCTTCCTTCTTCCTTCTTCCTTCTTCCTTCTTCTGTTACCTCCAAACAAGTATGAGTTTTGAGTTAATTCTAACTTGGAAGTTAGCAACTCAAAACTCACATTTTTTAAACAAGTAGAGATGCACCCGAAACCTGTTATTTTATAAATATCTCTACTTCTAGGCGGATGTCGATCGCAATTAGAATCATTAACACCGCTCTCCAAACATTAAACTGTCGCTTAAAAACACGGAAAACTTCCCTAAGTGGCAAGTTCTAATTTTATCCAGTTTGCAAAAGAATGTAACTGTAGGCCCATGTTCTATACCCCGATAATCATCAGTCATTACCAATTCTTTAAGCGAAAATTGAAAAGGCTATGAACTTCTTTCTCGCTCGGGGGTTGGGTGCTGGGTCTTTAATCGACAATTTTCACCCAACCGCGACGCACATTGTACAGCAGTCGGTTGATGATGGCATACTCATCTTCATTCAGGGTTCTTTCTAAGAGTGCGGATCTTAGCTGTCTCCGGTCGTGGCGAGTCACGACACTAGAGAACATGACCTGACCAAATAATTCTTCGAGTGTCATTTGGGAAACGGACATGATAAACCTCCTAGTTGATTGAGAGATATTAAAATATTACAGGCTGATCGTAGTCCTATTATGCTCTGTCCGATCGCCGATTCCTGCGATCGAAAACATTGACACGGTGTGATTTTTAGGCTAAAAATTTGTGACTGAGACTTAGACGCTCAGTGACTCGGATCTTTTAAATTCGTGATGCTTGTCACAGATGTTGACAGTTGACAGTTGACAGTTGACAGTTGACAGTTGATCGAGGGCAGAAGGCAGAGGGGAGAGGTTCGAGGAGAGAAGGCCGATCGGGCGATCGACAAATCTGAGCTTGGACGATCGCCCGCCATTGCTGTCAATCCCCTCCTAATCCCTTCTCAACCTCCTAATCCCGTCTGCCAATTTTGCAGCTAATTGAGGCACCGGTCAATAGTCGCTACAACCGACTCGGCCAACTCTTGCAGCGCGTAACCGCCCTCCAAACCGAAGGCTATGCGGCGAGTGATTTGTAGGCAATATCCCGTGAAAGTACCGAAATCTGACGGCGCCAGATTCATGCTGGCCAGCGGATCCGAGGCTATTGCGTCGTAACCGGCGCTGACAATCAACAAATCTGGTTCAAAATTTGACAAAAACGGTACGACAAGAGATTCAAAGGCGCTCAGGTATTCAGCTATGCCGCCACCCGGATACAGGGGAATATTCAGCACATTGTTGTAAGCACCTTGCTCGTCAGCATCTCCGGTTCCTGGATAGCAGGGAGATTGGTGCAGGGAACAGTAGGCGATTTGCCTGCTGTTTTCCACCAAAGATTGAGTGCCGTTGCCGTGGTGCACGTCCCAGTCTAGGATGGCGACGCGGTTGATTCCCGGCTGTTCCAAGGCATAGCGAGCTGCGATCGCAGCGTTGGAAAACAAGCAAAATCCCATCGCACGGCTGTTTTCGGCGTGGTGTCCCGGCGGTCTGGCGATCGTAAAAGCCGGTTCGTTGGTTGCTAAAACTCGATCGACCCCATCGAGCCAAGCACTCGCCGCCAGCAGCGCTACGTCGTAACTTTCAGCAGAAATCGGCGTGTCACCGTCGAGGTAGCCACCTCCACGATGAGCCAAATGTTCGACTTCTTTGATGTATCTTGGCGCGTGAACTTTTTTGATCGCCGAGAGCAGTTCTGGTTCGCGCTGCGCCACTGGGGTGGGGAGTTGCCACTCAATGCGATCGGCCCAGGGAGCAGCTTTCAGAGCCTTGACGATCGCCGTCAAACGTTCTGGTCGCTCTGGGTGAAGCATTCCAGTCTTGTGCAGCAAAAAATCGGGGGAGTAGATGACGGGTAGCATCGGCTGATTTTAGAGTTGAGATTTTAGATTTTAGATTTTTAGTTTGCTTTAAGAAGGCCTTCGGTTTTGTGAAATTAAAATTGCGATCGGGCCACCATTTTAATTTTTTATATCGCCCTCAAAAAAACTCACCAAAGCATGAAACCCGACCGCCTAAAAAAACCTTTCTAGCTTTTGCCAATTGATGACTAAATCACCAACTGCCAACTTACGAATTTCCCTTGTTTCGTCCCTTAATTTTTCTGGCAACTTTCCCATAAAGTTAAGGGCAAATTGTGATATAATTTTAGGAGTAATTTGCAATATTTGGCAGCTCAACTGAATCCAGATCGATTTTATCGCATTTTTTGGATTTATAGCGGTCAAATTTAAAGTTTTAGCGGAGTTTTTCAACCTATGAGTATCTCTGAGTCGCGGATAATCCCGACGGATCTGGGTGGTGAGATGTCCCGATCGTACTTGGAATACGCCATGAGCGTCATAGTCGGTCGGGCGCTACCAGATGCTAGGGACGGTCTCAAGCCCGTTCACCGACGCATTCTCTACGCCATGAACGAATTGGGCTTGACTCCCGATCGACCATTCCGCAAATGCGCCCGCGTCGTCGGGGAGGTGCTGGGCAAGTATCACCCGCACGGAGATACAGCAGTTTACGACGCCCTGGTGCGGATGGCTCAAGATTTCTCCATGCGCGAACGCCTGATCAACGGCCACGGCAACTTCGGCTCCGTTGACAACGACCCGCCCGCTGCCATGCGGTACACCGAATGTCGCCTCACAGCCCTGACGAGCGACTCCATGCTGCGCGACATCGACTGCGAAACAGTTGATTTCGGCGACAACTTCGACGGTTCCCAACAAGAACCCCTCGTACTCCCCGCACGCATCCCCCAAATTTTGCTCAACGGTTCCTCCGGGATCGCCGTAGGGATGGCCACCAACATTCCGCCGCACAACTTGGGCGAAATAATTGACGGTTTGGTAGCGCTAATCCACAATCCAGGCCTTACTGACCTGGAATTGATGCAGTACATTCCCGGCCCGGACTTTCCCACCGGCGGGCAAATTCTCGGCAGAGGCGGCATTCGCGATGCTTACACCACCGGGCGCGGCTCGATTACAATGCGCGGAGTCGCCGGCATTGAAACCATCGAACACGCCGGCCGCCCCGACAAAGAAGCAATTATTATCACCGAATTGCCTTACCAAACAAACAAGGCAGCGTTAATTGAGAAAATTGCCGAACTGGTAAACGACAAAAGATTAGATGGGATTTCCGACATTCGCGACGAAAGCGATAGAGACGGAATGCGGATCGTGATCGAACTCAAACGCGACGCCTATCCCCGCGTCGTCCTCAACAACCTCTACAAACAAACACCGCTCCAATCAAATTTTGGAGCCAATATGTTAGCGCTAGTAAACGGGGAACCCCAACTACTGACGCTCTCACAATTCCTCAATGTCTTCCTAGACTTCCGCATTGAGACAATTACTCGCCGGACTCAATACGAACTCCGCAAAGCAGAAGAACGCGACCATCTCCTGCAAGGCTTATTAATTGCCCTAGACAATTTAGATGCCATTATTCACCTAATTCGTGCCGCTGCCGACTCCGCCGCTGCCAAACAAGAATTGATCGAGAATTACGGTCTTTCCGAACAACAATCCGACGCAATTCTGCAAATGCAGCTTCGGCGTTTGACAGCATTGGAAGCACAAAAAATTCAGCAAGAACACGAAGAACTGCGAATAAAAATCACCGATTTGGAAGATATCTTGGCGCGCCGGGAACGGATCTTAGAAATCGCTGAAGTTGAAGCAGTCGAAATTCAAACTAAAATCGCCACTCCCAGACGCAGCGTCATCGAACACGCCGAAGGAGAAATCGATGAAAGAGATTTAATTGCCAACGAACAAGCAATTATTCTGATCACAGAGCAAGGCTACATCAAGCGGATGCCTGTCAGCACTTTCGAGGCCCAAAGTCGCGCTACTCGTGGCAAAGCAGGCGCGAAAATGAAGGAAGATGACGGAGTAGAACATTTCCTTTCCTGTTGCGATCACGACAGCGTTTTGTTCTTTAGCGACAGAGGCGTAGTTTACTCTCTCAAAGCTTATCAAATTCCCGTCTGTTCCCGGACGGCGCGCGGCACTCCCGTGGTGCAACTGTTGCCGATTCCTATAGAAGAAAAAATCACTTCTATGGTGTCAGTTACAGAATTCACCAGCGAAGAATACTTGGTGATGCTAACTCGCGGCGGCTACATCAAGAAAACTTCACTTTCAGCTTTTGCGAACATCCGCACTAATGGGTTAATCGCGATTTCTCTAGAAGAAGGCGACCAATTGCGCTGGGTGCGGAGAGCAAAAGTTGGTGACAGCATCATCATCGGTACGCGCCAAGGTATGGCGATTCACTTCCGCACCAATCACGAGCAGTTGCGTCCGGTTGGCCGGGCGACTCGGGGTGTGAAATCAATGAAATTGCGATCGGGCGATGAGTTGATCAGCATGGACATCTTGCCAAGTTCCATTGTTGCCGAAATTGCTGACACAGAAGATTCAGAATTGGAAGGAACAGATATTGCTCCGTTAGAAACGGGCGACTCGGAATTTGAAGGAGTAGAAATTGCTGAATTGGAAACGGGCGATGTGGAATTGGAAGACGAAGAATTAGAACTGGAAGCTGAGGAAATTGAAGGCGAAGATGCCGAAGAAATTCCCACAGTTAATAGCGAAGTTCCTTCGGTGTTGGTAATCACAACTAACGGCTACGGTAAGCGAGTTCCTGTTTCTCAATTCCGCCTACAAAGACGGGCAGGCAAGGGATTAACTGCTACCAAATTCAAGTCGAAAAAGGGCAAGGATCAGGTAGCTGCGCTGCGAATTGTCAACGAAGATGACGAATTGATGATTATTACCAACCGAGGTATTATTATCCGTCAAGCTGTGAGTGCAATTTCCACGCAATCCCGGACTGCAACGGGCGTGCGGGTGCAGCGCTTGGATGAGGATGATTCGATCGTAGCTGTGGCTTTGGTGCCGGCTTCGGGTGAAGAGTCGATCGAAGAAGCGCTATCTGAGGAAGCAGCAGAAGAGTCCTAGGTTAATGGTTTGTAGGGTGTGCTGCGGTGCACCTTACTGCTGTTGAATGATTAAAGTGCGATCGGCGGTTGAAACCGCGTCTATACAAACGATGTCCGCCTCCGCGGACTAAAGAATCAAGCTAAAATGCGATCGCCCCTACTCAGAAATCTTTCCTCAAAAGTCAAAGATTTTTTTCGGTGATGTAATTATGAGTCAACTCCAAACCCAACTGCTAACGGATACCTGGGTGACAGCGACTTGGGATGAATATATAGAAATCATTAAACAGCCGGAGTACGATCGCGCAAAATGCTATTACTATAACGGACAGTTGAGGATTGAAATGGCAGCAGTCGGGCCAGATCATGCTGATGACAACGGAATTATCGTCATCTTAATCAATTTATTTGGCATTGCCAAAGGTATCAAAATGAGACTGCTGGTCAATTGTAGCTACGCCAAAACGGGTGTCAGAGGTGCTCAACCCGATGCTTGTTACTACATCGGAGAGAGGGTGCAAACGGCGCCTCGCGGTAGTTCTGTAGTGAATTTGGATAGCGCAGCGGCCCCAGATTTGGCGATCAAAATTGCCGACACTTCTCTCATTGACGATTTGGGTACAAAAAGAATGATTTATGAAGAATTAGGAGTGTCTGAATATTGGGTAGTAGACGTACAAAAAGCGCAAGTTATTGCTTTTAAAATAATTGCTAACCGGGGAAGCGAACGTCTGACAGAATCTCAAATTTTGCCAGGGTTAAAAGTTACTTTGTTAGAGGAAGGTTTGCGTCGCAGTCGCCAGACGGACAATACAGAAGTAGGTAACTGGTTTTTAGAAGAAGTTCGCGGGAATCCTCAATAGTACGCGCGGCGTAGCTATCCCGTGAATCGACCTTTCGCAGTTTTCAACCCAATCACGCAGAAACCGAGTTTTTCTAGGAAAAAGTATCGTTATAGGCGATCGTTTCCGGTATAAAAACCCAGTTTCTTAAGGTTTACTGCATAAGTCGTGAATCAGGATCTTTCACGAGATGTTTTGGGTAAGTTATGACAAATAAATTTGTCGTAAGTCTTGTAAACCCTCAACTGTTAACAAGCTAGAAGTTATAGTTTGCAGCAAATTCAGATCGTCAATGGCAGAAATTTCTTCCAAAATCTCTAACCCGGAACTTCCAAACTTAAGCTGTAAACCTAACTGAATCCCTTGCAATAAAGCTTGTTTCGTCTGATTTTGAGATGCAGTTAACTGTAATTGAGATTCAGTTAACTGTGACTGAGTTTGAGAGAGTCTGGCGGCTAATTCCTCCACAGTAGGAATAACATTCCCCTCAGCATCGCACCATCTTAACCAAGTATCATTGACACTTTCAAAGACACCAGGCCAGAGGGTTAAACCTAAATCAACTAAGGGGAACCAAGTATCGGTTTTCGGCACATAACGCCCCCCTTGTAATTGAAAAATCTGTAAAGGGCGATCGCTCAATTCACCCAGAGGATCGTAAACAACATAATACATTACACCCATCAGGGCATAATCAGTAAATTTGCTACCCAATTCATTCCCCGGAGTCGGAGAAACAATTTCGATCGCAATTTCTGGAGGCTTGCCAAATTCCCAGAGTAAATAGGAACGAACATCTCGCCGATCCCAACTATCCGCAACAGTCACATTTAAACTGAGGAATATATCAGGAACAATCGCCGGATGCCGAACTGTACGGAAGATACCCACATTGGCTGCGACAATGAAAGGAATACCATCATTTAACTCATATCCAGAGAGAACTTCCGTAAGCAGTCGCTGTTGTTTTTCGTTAATGAAACTATCCAAGGGAGTATCGTCTTCTTGTACGAGTTGTGTCGTATCGGGGTATTGACTGGGGTCAAGAATTATCTGCTCAGACATGGCTGATTTTGCTAGGATTTAATCGGGTTATGATTGTGCGATTTTCCTATGACAATCTTATCTCAATCTGGCATTTTTGTGTAAATTGTTAACAATTTGTAGGGATTGTGATTATATCATAACTGTAGGGATATGTCACGGCAGTGTCCATACAAGTATGTAGTGAAAATTAAATCATAATTCTATGGCGATCGACTGAGGAATATGCTAAATTTTTAGTCAAGATTTAATTTTGGGCGATCGCCCTTTTTACGTAGAGGCAGTACCCCCATGCCCGCCCTTCCGGGTTTCTGAGGTGTACTCCAACCTGTATGTGTAAAACTGAGATGCTCCCGCCTAGATTGCGTGAAAAAACCCGCTTTCTCAATCAGATTCAGTAAATTTTAGCTCTGAGTTAAATTAGTTATGAACTGCATAAACCTAAACACCCCTGCTGAAATCATAGAAGCCTTCCGTGCTTGCAACAATCCGGGCGAGAAGATTGAGTTATTTGAATGTTTGGCAACTCGCTCCGATCCACCTATTGATGCTTTTCTCCAGATATTAGAAGGGGTTAAGTTAGAAGAGATTGTGGCGCTGACGATTCTAGCATTTGGCAAGATTACGGATGGTGACATTAAAGCACGGCTGAAAGAAAGTAGTGAGTTACTGAGCGTACTGAGTCAGCAGGCTCAGTCGGGCGCAACAGATTTGATTCGATGGGCGGCGGCGACGACTATTGAAACTGTGGGGTTTGATTTTATTACAGTTTCGCAACATCTGAGTGAGGAACCTCGGAAGATTGCTGAGAAGATAGTGCAGTCTAAAATCAGAAGGTTTTCCGACTCGAATCTTGTGAATAGCGATGATTATTATGATGAGTTTGTAATTTTTTGGATTTATGGAGGATTAGAGCGACTCAAATCAATTTCTTCAAATTGTAAATATGCAGAAGGCTCACCAATAGATCGAACCTGTCAGGTAGTTATGAGTTTTCTTGGTTTAAGAGCCATCAAAAATGTTAACGCTGCACTGCAACGAGCCGAGTCTATGGGAGATAAAGCTTCTGCTATTGACGAAAATGAAGTATTTGAGGGCAGCGCTCAAAACATGGCAAAGCAAAAGTTAGAGAGTAAAGTAAATCCTGATGAATTAAATATTTTAATTGAGAACCAATTACATTGTCTTCAGAGTAACAATTTGTCAACTAGAAAATCAGCAGCCCAAATCATCTCCCAATTTGGGACTACTTTTATTGAACAACTAAAACAATCCCAACCTACCCTAGCAATTGCTGTATTTATATTTTCTCAAGACTGGTATAAATTGCAATGGGTTACATCAGGAAAAAAGGATAGTTCAGGTCTTCAGGAATTAATCCAATGTTATGAATTCGATTCTTTGTCTTACAATCAACTAGATTTGATAGCACAAAAATTTGATTTTTTAGCAAACAATTTGACTAGAAAAAAAGTCAAGCAAGATTGTCGAGAATGGTGGAAGCAAGCTTTAAATGATTTAGACAAGCGACAAAAATTAGAACAGCAAAACCAGCAGAAATTGGCAGAAAGGAAACAAAGATTTGAAGAACGCAAGCAGAAATCCATCGCACTCAAAAATCAAATAGAAGCTGTCTTCAACCAAGTTCGTTCATTCAATACCGAATGGTATAATAGATTTTTTGCGAATCCCAGCTTAGCCTCTTTACCAAACTTGACTTTTGAAAGCAACGAGACTGATTATCATCAATTATTTTCGCAGTATGATCGGTGTTTGATAGATCAATTACGGAAAATGGACAAGGAATGGAATTCTTACTGGCGATCGCAAATTAGCCCTCTGGAAACTCAACGTTCGTCTGCTAAATTAGAAGAGTCTAAGTTGTCCAAAGACTTACAAAATTTACGGTATGAACAAGAGAATAGTTCCGTCTTAAAATCTTTCTTAAAATGTATTGTTTGGTACTGTATGTTTACCCCTGTAGTCCACCTCCTACTAGCAGCAGCAGGGCCAGGATTGATTTTTGGAATTTTTGCGTTCGCATGGTTTATTGTTTCTATTATGTTGACCGGATATTTGTTCTCTACTCAAACTAGACTTTTAGAGAAGACCGTGATAAATGCTCATGTTAAACATGAAATTCTAGACTCAGAAATTAGGCATTTATACGAAAAACAAGATGAAGTTAGTCAACTGTTACGCCCCTTGATTAAATAGTCCTTTTAGTGGCACAATATGTTCCCATTAATCTTCAAAATCCCTCACCTCCCAGACCTAAAATCTCAAAAATACCTCTCCCTTTACGGTCAAGGAACCAGACAAAAAGTGCTGAGTAGACAGAAAGACTTCCTGCTATTACTCAGCGACTTGAGTATAATTTATAACCTCACCTTCTCCCTGCGCTATCGCTATGCACCCAGTTTGCCTTTTGACAAGCGTTTACGCATATATCTGGCAGTCAGTCAACCGGGAACACATTCATCCGATACCCGCGTCGTCACAGATATTGAAAAGATTGTCACCCAAGGATTTCTTAAGGAATTTTATCAAATACAGTTAGTGCCAAAAGCGGAAGTGGATAAAATTCAAAATTTGAACTGGGTAAAATTCATCGGTGAAACAATCAAATATGAGGAAATAGTTTGCACAAATACTAATTACACCACCGAAGCTGGTAGTGGAAGCAACAAAAAAAAGGTTTTGAAAGATGCTTACTATGTCCCGCTGCAATTTGAAGCAGATGAAACTAATGATATGTTGGTTGTTTGTGAGACTATTGCCAGTTTCAATAGCCCTCTCCTGCTAGAAATTACCCTGGAACCTGACACCACATCTCTGCAAGAAAAATCTAGCTGGATTAACGCCCTTGACCAAATGCTATCCACATTAAGGAAATCTAACAGCGGTTCCACCTTCGGTTTGTCCAAAAATGAAGACAGAAATGCTCAATTAGTTTCTCGTATCTACGATAAATATCAATCGACTTACTTAACAGAAAGCCTCTATCGCTACAGCATAAAAGTTCTGGGAACCGATGAACTAGCTGTCCGCAGTATCCTAGGAACACTGCTGCTGAGTGGTACTAAAAAAAGTCGTTATCGCACTCTTGTACTCACTCAAAACTCTTCCGCTTTTCCCGCTAGTCTTGCAGCTACGCAACAGGGGAGAATTTCAACTTTTACCTATTGGAAAAAATGGGATAAAGAACTAGGAGACGCCTATTTTGGTAATGATTTAGTGGCTGGCACCGGTAATGTGAAAATCACTGATTTAAAACCCTTACACCGCTACGCTACGCTGAATGAAATTAGCGGCTTATTTCGCATTGTCGTTCCCAGCGATGCCCCAGTTAAGGGAATTAGCCAAGAAAATGATCTCACAAGTTTAGGTGACGAACCATGCATTGACTTTGGTGGCTACGAAACCACGCGCCCAGAAAACATCATTCAAATTGCCCTAAAACAACTCAACAAACACGCTTTCATCTGCGGTGTTCCCGGTAGTGGCAAGACAACTACAGCATTTAATTTACTGACGCAATTGTGGTGTTACGATATACCATTTCTAGTCTTTGAACCCGCCAAAACTGAATATCGTTCCCTATTAGCCATCCAACCTAACAGCAACTGCTTTCCCCCAGAACAACTGCAAAAACTCCGCACTCTCACCCAAGAATTGCGAGTTTATACCCTAGGAAATGACCTAATTTCGCCGTTTCGGTTTAATCCCTTTGAAGTTTCAACTGGTGTGCCTTTCTACGAACATATTAGCAACTTAGAAGCCAGCTTTCGCGGTGCTTTGCCGCTGTCTGGGCCCTTGCCGGCTTTGCTTTCCGAAGCTTTAGAAGAAATTTATTATGACAGAGGATGGACGGGCAGTGAAGCAGGAACACCGGATAATTTAGAAATCCCTACCATGCGGGATTTGTATGATAAAATTACGGCTTTATTTGAAACCAAAGACTATGCGGGTGAGGTTAAATCTAATTTAAAAACAGCCTTGGAAGTCCGCATTGGTAGTTTATTGCGTCGAGGGGTGGGGGCGATGTTAAATACGCAGCGCAGCAGCCCGACTATTGATGATTTGTTGAAATATCCAACTATCTTAGAATTGGATTATCTCAACCAAGATCAGGCTAATTTGATGACGTTCTTTCTGCTAACAAAAATTAGGGAGTATGTGAAACGGCAGCGGACAGAAGGCAATGGCATTCCAGAACACATTATTTTGTTGGAAGAAGCTCATAATATTGTGGGGCGAAATCAGGGCGCGACATCCTCCGAAGATGGTAATAGTAAACAGGAAGCTGCTAATTACATCACTCGGATGTTAGCAGAAATGCGGGCGCTGCGAGAAGGAATTATTATCGCCGATCAATTGCCGACGGGGGTAGCGGCGGAAGTGGTGAAAAATACTAATGTGAAAATTGCTCACCGTCTGGTATCTGCTGATGACCGCAAAGATATCGGACAGGCTATGCTATTAGATTCCTCGCAAATTGAAGAAATTGCTCGTATCAGTCCTGGTGAGTCTTTCTTGTACATGGAAGGTTGGTATCGTCCGCGTCCTGTAAAGATTCCTTTTGAAAATAGTGCTAAGGTAAAGTTAGGGGTGGAAACTTCGATTGATAGCCAAAAGATTGCAGCTTTGATTCAGAAAAAAAGTTGGTATCGCCAGGGGCAAATGACGGTTTTGAATACTGCAATTAAGGAAGGCGATCGCCTTTCTACAGAATACCACAAAACTTTTGCTGAAATTCGCCATAAATTGCAGCCTGTTCAGCAAGAGTGTGAGGAGTTAGAACAACTGCTGAAAGAGTTAACTGCTGAAGTTTTTTATACCCTATCGGGGACATTGCGCCTTGACATCGATTCTATCCCAGAGAGTGAACTTTCGCTGATGAGGGAGTTTAAACCTAGCAGTCTTCTGAGTTTAGATGATTTACTGCCTGTTGCTAATTTAAATTTGGGAGAGTTGTTAGATTTGCGATCGCACCTCAATGCTAAACTAGATTTATTCGAGCAACGCCGCCAAGCTGTCAACGAGACTAATAGCCGGATTCCACGCCACAAATACAAGCAGCAATGGCTGCAACTCACCCGCCAACTGCAAACTATCCAGCGGCAATTGACAGCCTTAGCGACTGCTTTGGGCCAGCCAGAGGCGGCGGCAAAACTGCAAAAGAAGTGGGATAATATTGTTTATGAACAAGACCTACTCGAAAAACAGGAGGAACCAGCACTCAAAGACACTCTCACCAAGCTAGGACAAAGTTACCAGAAATTGCGTTCTAAACTGATTGAAGTTTTAAATCGAGCGATATCGACAGCGCAATTTGATAAAGTAAAGCAAGATTTTCAAGCGGGAGGACAATAAATTTGGATTTAACGGTTAAGAATTTAGTTTTAAGTTACGAAACCTTGGCAAACCAAAGCGTTAAGCTGAATCAGTCCTACTTAAGTTTGCTCAAAGTTTATGATGAACTCAATTTTGATATTAGTCTGTTAGCTGACCTGGATCAGGCCGGCTGTTCGCCTCTCAAGGTTGTGGAGTCAATGAACCGCGATCAACTAATTATCGTGGATAAATTTACAGATTTAATCGGGTTAATTAGCAATGCCCAGAAGCATTTTGTCAGCGGTCTAGAAGCTAAAAAGTTGAGTGAAACTGCTCACGATTGCCTAGTAATGCGGGATTTTGTCAAGGGTATTGCCTTAAATCAGTTGCAGCAAATGTTCACTGAAATCAGTCTTTCATAGGAGAAGATACTATGTCTGTTGCAGAATATCAAGACCGTCAAGCTTTAGAAACTGAAATTAAAGACTATGCTAAGCAGGTTGAAACCCTCGGAGAGGAACAAAAAGACCATCAAGAAGACTTGATTAAGGTACAAAAAACTCTGCTTTCATTTACCAGAAGTAAAGGTTTCGATCGGGTGGCTGATAGTAAGGTGATCAAGCATTTGGAAAATGCGATCGCTACCCGCGAAACTAATATCGGGACTTGTAAAGAAAACATTGGTGCAGTTAAGCAGAAGATGGAGGCTACACAGCACAATTTAGAAAAATCTCTCGAAGAGGGAGAAAAAGCCGATCGAGAGATGGAACAAACAAAAAATTCGTTAAAGAATCCGGTTAAAGGTTTAGATGATGCCATCGATCAAAACAAAGATGATATAAAACATCGTAAAAAGCTTGGCAAAAAACTGCGAGAGATTGGTATAATGGCTGCTAAGCTGATATCGGCTAGTGCGATCGCAGCAAATGAAGTGATCGGAGTGGTCGAAAAGCTCAAGCAAATCGGAATTATTCGTTAATGATTCGTGAACAATTGGTAGGGGTAGTACCCCGTGCCTACCCCGAAATGATTGGTTAAAAATTGGTAGGGGTAGTGGATGGTGCGTGCCTACCCCAATACAGAGGGCAACCACGGGGGGTTTTCCCCTACATCAATTTCACCAATTATTTCGGATTGGTATATTCTTGAATCCGAACGTTTTGTTTATTTCTACGAATAACAGGATTTTATGGATTACAACAACATCAACACGGCTGCTGAAATTCTTAATGCTTTCCGCGCTTGCAATAATAACCCGGAAAATGAGATAGAATTATTTGAAAGATTGGCAACTCGTCCCGAACCACCGCTCGACGCTTTTATTGATATCCTAAGAGCGATTAAATTAGAAACACTTTTAGCGTTGACTATTCAAGCTTTTGGCAAAATTACTCATCCTGAGACGAAAGCCAGAATCCAGGAAAGTCAGGAATTATTGGAGTTACTGAGTCAGAAAGCTGAATCGGGATCGAGTGATTTAATTCAATGGTCTGCTGCTAGTGCGATCGAGGACATAGGATTTGATTTTTTAATGGTAGCACAGTATCTCTCTCAAGACCCTAAGAATATAATTGAGAGGATAGTAAAATCAAACAGCATTTCTAGCAGTAGTGACTCTAATGAAATAAATCGCTTTTGGAGTTATGGGCCGTTAGAAAAACCGAAAAAAGAAGCTCAGAAATGGAGGTGTGTACATACCCTCACTGGACATTCTGAACGAGTTTGCTCTCTTGCCATCAGCCCGGATGGACAGACGCTTTTTAGTGGTGGTTTTGATAAAACTATCAAGATGTGGCAGGTAAGTACACGCGAGGAACTTCGCACTCTCACTGGACATTCTGAACTAGTTTGCTCCCTTGCCATCAGCCCGGATGGACAGACGCTTTTTAGTGGTAGTTTTGATCAAACTATCAAGATGTGGCAGGTAAGTACAGGGAAGGAACTTCGCACTCTTCTCATTGATCGTTCTCCATTTGTTAATAGCCTCCCCATCAGCCCGGATGGACAGACCCTTTTTAGTGTTTTTTTTGATCGTGAAACTATCAATATTTGCCAGGTAAGTACAGGAAAGGAACTTCGCAGTCTCATTGGACATTCTGAACGAGTTTGCTCTCTAGCCATTAGCCCGGATGGACAGACGCTTTTTAGTGGTTGTTGGGATGCAACTATCAAGATGTGGCAGGTAAGTACAGGGAAGGAACTTCGCAGTCTCATTGGACATTCTCAAAAAGTTAGCTTCTTAGGCATTAGCCCGGATGGACAGACGCTTTTTAGTGGTAGTGTTGATAAAACTATCAAGATTTGGCAGGTAAGTACAGGGAAGGAACTTCACACACTCACTGGCTTCACACACTCACTGGGCATTCTGAACCACTTTATTCTGTCGCCATCAGCCCGGATGGACAGACGCTTTTTAGTGGTGGTTCAGATGAAACTATCAAGATTTGGCGACAAGATTAATTTTAATGAACTTGGGAAAATGCGATGAACAACGGGATGATAACGCCGACACTAGCACGAAGTCAGAATTAATCAATTTTTACCTCTGATTTAAAGAAGATAAGAGCAGAAAAATACTTGACAATCGATCCGATAATTGCTATAGCATAATATAAGCCTAAAGTTAATAGCAAAAGTCTGTAAAAATGCCTTATTTAACAGCAGCAAACGACATCAAAGCACTAATCGCTAAAATTTCCCAAGCTAGAACCCTGTGGGTTGATACAGAAATAGCAGACTATAAATCGAACCCCAGATTATCCCTGATTCAAGTATTAGCAGACTCCACCGATACGACAGGAGATGCCACGTTTCTACTAGATGTTTTGGATAAACCGGAATTGGCAAAAGACTTCATCAACCAAATCATGCTAAATCCAAATATTGAAAAAGTCTTCCACACCGCCAGCTATGACATCAGATTTTTGGGTAATGACGACGCCAAAAATGTCACTTGTACATTAAAAATGTCGAGACAGATTCCAGCTTATATCCTGCCCTTACCCAACCGACAACTCAAAACATTAATCGAAACACTTTGCGGCATTACTTATGTAGATAAAACAGAACAAAGTGGCGATTGGGGAAAGCGTCCCCTGACCCAGAAGCAGCTAGAATATGCCAAGATGGACGCGGTTTATTTAGCTAAAGTGCACAGCCGCTTGCTAGAAATCCTTGCCGAATCTTACCCCGAACCCGCAACGGAAAACTTGATATCCTTGGGGAAAAAATATCAGCAAATAGAATCTCAGTGGAAGCCGCTTGATTCAGAAATAGCTGAAGTCAAAGAACGATTTAAAGCAGGAATGATGGCACAAAAGCTCAAAGATAGTTCTTGTTTTCAGCTTTCCAGTTCGATAACTATGAAAGTTGATTTTATGACGCTGGCGAAACTGACACAAACTCAGCAAATTGAGTTAAATTTTCCGGTGACGCTGACGAAAGAAATTCAAAAACAATTAGGGGAAGTCATCTCTCATCCATCTTTGCAAGTTGAGGATATTGCTAGTTGGCGGTTGAATTCTAATGTACAGCAGCGGCGAAAATCTACTACTAAGAAAATTGTCCCGGAACCGGAGAGTGAAGATTTAACAGCGTTGGGGAAAAGGTATCAAGAAATTTTGCCTGAATGGAAGTTGCTGGATTCGGAAGTTGAGCATCTGAAAGAACGGATTAAAAAAGCAATGTTGGTGCAAAATAAGAGCAATACTCCTGATTTTAAGTTATCCAGTTCTTCGATTTTGAAGGTAGATTTTGCTAGCTTGGCTAAACTTGTGCAATCTGCGGGAGTTGAGTTGGATTTTATGGTGACGCTGACTCAATACATCCAAAAGCAGTTGGGGGATGCAATTAACACAATTGATGTGCAAATTGAGTATATTACCAGTTGGCGGATGACGGCTAATACTGTGGAAGATGAAGATGAGGAAATCCCGTTTTAAGTAATATCTTGGGTATGTTGTTGCGCTTCAGCGCTCTTTATCTTATGTATGAAAGAGCGCTGAAGCACAACTACGTACCTAAAAAATAATCCCGCAAAGGTATGTTGTTGCGCTTCAGCGCTCTTTATCTTATGTATGAAAGAGCGCTGAAGCGCAACTACGTACCTGACTGCGAACCTTTGTTCCTACTTTCCTACCGTGAAATACTCATTTTTAGCGTACACGCTAATTATGCAGTCGCCGACTTCAAAAAACATCCCCTCTTGCTCATCTTTAGAGAATTGCAAGTTGCCGTATTTAGCATTAATTTCCTCAGCAGTCGCCGCCTTCGCTTCCATTTCATCGGGAATAAGTCCGGTTGAACCGATGTAGAAAACTAGCGGCGAAACTTTCTCAGCATACACTTTTTCGGCGTAGGTTTCCAGTTGCTCGTTTGCACGGGTTAAAGCAGCGACAAATTCGTCTCGCTTGACATCTTCTTCCTGCCATTTTGCTTGCAGAAGCCGCAGCAAGCTGTCTGCACCAACTTTGGCTAAGGTAGCGCTAACAATTCCGTTATTCTCCAATCCCAAAAAGTCATCGAAAATTTGTTTCATTAAGTCGTCAACTTTGGTGATTTTGGTGCGGGATGAAACTGTTTTGTGTGCGAAGACGACAGGCTCATCTAAGGTGATGTGAAATGTCGGTTTTGCCAGCTTTTCGCCCGTGTTTTTGTGGTAAACTTCGTACAGGCGATCGAGAAATTTGTTGGCTGAGTGCAGTTTGCCGAAGTTGAGGATGTTTTTGCTGCCGATGTCGATTTTGTAGCTGACTCGCGAATCTACTGTACCATTCGCGATCGCACTTTTCAACTCTGTGTACTCCGTCGTCGTTGGAAAGTTGAGGTAAAGGCTTTTCGACAGATAGTGCTGTTTCAACTCTTCCAACTGTTGAGCCGTATAACTCTCGGATGCTTCCTTCAAATGAGCCGAGAGAATGCTGGAGAGAATTTTAATGTTTGCGAGTTCCTCAAACACTCCGTCAAGGCTGCCGTAACGTCCGTCAAACGGCACTAGCGGCAAACTGTCTAAGTTAATATCGTACTCCGAATGGAAGTCAAAATCTCCCGCAGGCGAGCCGTATTGTTGGAGGACACCGCATTTTTTGAGCAAATCAAACACTGCTTTGCTGCTGATTTTGGTTCGCAGCGACTTGATATTAACTTCGCCGTCGCTGACAATGGTATAGTTGTTGAAAGTATTCAGGTCTGTCACCAGAATTCCTGCCACTTCTGCGATCGCACTTCCATCCTCAACTTTTACCAGTTTAACTTTCCTGGTAATCAGCATATTGATGGTAGCGGTATTTTGATTGATCGCAAATGAACCCATCCGCACGTATTCGCCGCCATCTAAGAATTCTGTTTTCAGCCAAGGCTTGACAAGGTTGCCGTTTTCATCTCGCTTTCCTTCAACTCGCTTCAAACCTTTGCGCTGATAGTTTTCTTGCAAGTGTTTCAAGTTGATGATGATGCTGTTGCTGTTTTCCTCCAATATCTCGATCAACTCCAGCAGGGAAATTTTATCGCTGACTTTTACCCGATCGCCAATTTCATGATTTTGCAACACATCAGGCGCAAACACAGCCCGTTCCAAATCCTCCGTAAACTCGGCTAGTTGAGCATTTGTCAAAGCTTTCGCGTGTTTTTCCGTCAAAGTAGCATCGAAGGTACTCGCCAGCGCATACTTCGCCGTATTCAAATTGCCGTCAGCGAGGTTAGCTTTCGCAAAAGCAAACACCGACTCATCAGTTTGAGCAACCGGAACTTCTAATTTGTCATACTCATCTTTGGTGACTTGCTGATACTTGTAAAACAGTCCCGCATCGTCTGCTTTCAGCCCGCAGATTTTCAGCGTACTCGATGAACCGCTGATTTTTTTGCCAGTTTTGGAAACAAAAACTTGATAATCGTATTCCTTGATTAACGGTTCTTCCAGCGGTGGCGCCACCGAATCACCTAACAGTTTTGTGCTGTCGTACAGAGCATCATAAACCATTTTAACTTCGCCAGCGCGGATGCAATTTCCCGATAAAGTGTTGGCGATTTTTGAGAGCAGTTTGAAGTCAGCAGAAGCATAGGATATCGTGTTGGCAAACACATCCATGTCCTTAAGTTCGTTGCAGATTTCCGCTAGTTTTGCCGCTTCGGCATTAGGACTCGGGTCATTTGCATAACCGTCTGTGTGCAAGTTAATTGCTGTCACTTCTCCTGCTTTTACGAGAGATTTAGCAAGCTGCATCGACTGCGATATGCAGGTACAGCCAGCGGTTTGGATATTTTTAATTTGTTTGATGTATTGAGAATCAATCTTCGTCACTTCTTGAATGGGAATTCGCTGGAAGTGACAAATTACGTCTCCATTGTCAGCGTAGGAAATGAGGCTGACAATTAGTTGGTAATTGTTGTATTCGTCTAAAGTCAAAAGCTTGACTAGGGTTTCTTTCAGCGGTTTTAAGTCAGAATACATCGAGCCGGAGCGATCGATAATGATGATGCTGTGGGCGACGGATTTTTCGGGGATATCGCCTGGTGTTCTTTCGAGATTGAGGCGATCGACTAAATAGAATGCCTTTTCATTTCCGGCAAAATTGTAGAGGGTAAATTTGGTGCGATTATTCGAGGCTGCTTGGCTGCTGGAACTTTTGACCTGAGATGATTGTTTTGCTTGCCGTGCCATACTTTTTACCATGTTGATTTATTCCTCAACACTATCTTGACACGCCCTTTTGTCGGTGTCAAGGCCTGTCTGGAAAATTATCTGCTAGGCTAAATAAGCATTAATGCTTAGCAACAGTTGCCAAAAGTAGTGTGCATCAAGGCCACAGAAACCGGGTTTTTTACCGAATCTGCGGGTAAAAACGAAATATTTTCGTAAAAACCCGGTTTCTGACCACCCGCGCCAGTCCTAAAATATTTAATCAATAATGCTTAATTTAGCAAATCCGCTGCTCAAACTCTATCTAAATTTAATCGGATGGGTAGCGTTTGGATTCATTCTCGGCCGCCTGCTACCGAGAAGCTATTCTACATATTTAGCCAAGTTTCTGTTCTTTTTTGGCACACCGCTGAGCATTGTTGCTTTTATCCGCCGCGCCAATTTGTCTGGCCCTATTTTGATTGCACCGCTGATAGCTTGCGGGGCAATTCTAGCGGGTGGCGGACTTGCTTGGATTGCGATAAATTTCGGCTGGGGCGAGGAACGTCTCAAGACTATTAATCCAGGCAAAAATACCTCGGAAGCCAAAACTGCTTGGAGTTTGCCGACTCAAGGCAGTTTTTTATTAGCGGCGATGTTTGGTAATACGGGTTTTTTAGGAATTCCCATCACCTTGTCTTTGTTGGGCCCGGAACACTTTGCTTGGGGGTTGTTTTATGACTTGCTGGGCACTGGTACGGCAATCAATTTACTCGGAATTGCGATCGCCTCTGGCTGCGGTAACAGCAATCTACACCAGCATTGGTTAAGTCCCCTGCGAGCAATTTTGCAGAATCCGGCACTGTGGGCTCTGGGTATGGGATTTGTTTCGCGCAGCTTGCCACTGCCGGCACCAATCGAAGATTTGTTAACAACAGGTGCTTGGGCTGTAATTAGTTTATCTTTGATTACGATCGGGATGCAGTTGAGCAAGTTGAATTCTTTGCACAATCTCAAACAAGTTTTGAGTTGTCTGTCAATTAAAATGCTGTTAATTCCCTTGGTATTTGGCGCGGGTTTAACGTTTGTTGGCATTACGGGCGCGCCGCGGCTTTCGCTGGTGCTGCAAATGGCAATGCCTCCGGCTTTTGGTACTACTTTGCTGGCTGAAGTTTTTAATCTCGATCGCGAATTGACCGTAACTGCGATCGGCATTGGCTGCGTTACGTTATTATTCACTATTCCAATCTGGATGCTGCTATTTAGTTTTTCATGAAAATAGAATCTGATTAGTTTAAGCAGCGCGTTGTTTTAGTGATATGAATCACAACAATTGAGCGATCTATGTCATGTTCATTTTACTTAACAATCATGGAAGTTGGAACTCTATTCCCTTCTGTTAAGCTACAAATAGCCTACGGATGAGGCAGATAATCAAAGTATGACAACTGAAAATTTTACATTCACAGGTTATGAAATTGTCGATCGCATTTACTCAGGCACTCGCACCCTAGTTTATCGAGGTTTCCGTACTAGCGACAAACAGCCAGTCGCCATCAAAGTCTTGTGCAGCAAGTATCCCAGCTTTAGCGAACTCGTGCAATTTCGCAATCAGTATACGATCGCCAAAAACCTCAATTTACCCGGAATCATCGAAACCTACAGCTTAAAAGCTTACCAAAACAGCTATGCGCTGGTAATGGAAGACTTCGGGGGAATCTCTCTGAAGGAATGGAGGGAACAAGCGGAAACTGCGCCGAATTTGAGGGATTTTCTGCAAATGGCGATCGACATCAGCAGTACATTAGATATACTCTGCCGCCACCGCATCATTCACAAAGACATTAAACCCGCCAATATTTTAATTAATCCAGAAACAAAACAACTCAAACTAATTGACTTTAGCATCGCATCTTTGCTGCCCAGGGAAACTCAAACCCTGATGAATCCTAACGTGCTGGAAGGGACACTCGGCTATTTGTCTCCCGAACAAACTGGAAGGATGAATCGCGGCATTGACTATCGCACTGATTTTTACTCTTTGGGCGTGACTTTTTACGAATTGCTGGCGGGAGAATTGCCGTTTCAATCCCACGATGTGATGGAATTGGTGCACTGTCATATTGCCAAGCAACCGCCATCGCTGCATGAAATTAAGCCGGAAATCCCGCAGGTACTCTCGGAGATTGTCAGCAAATTGATGGCCAAAAATGCTGAAAACCGCTATCAGAGCGCCTTAGGACTAAAATTTGATTTAGAATTGTGCTTGAGTCAACTAGAAGAAAGTGGTCAAATTGGAAGTTTTGCCATAGCCCAGAGGGATTTGTGCGATCGCTTTATCATACCAGAGAAGCTCTACGGGAGAGAAACCGAAGTAAAAACCCTACTCGAAGCCTTTGATCGCGTTGCATCCCCCCGAACCTCGGGGGGACAGAGGGGGGTCGAAATGATGTTAGTAGCTGGTTTTTCCGGGATTGGGAAAACAGTTGTAGTTAACGAAGTCCACAAACCAATTGTGCGGCAGCGGGGTTATTTCATCAAAGGGAAATTCGACCAATTTAACCGCAATATTCCATTTTCAGCATTTGTCCAAGCCTTGCGGGATTTGATGGGACAATTGCTATCAGAATCAGACGCTCAATTGCAAACGTGGACAGCTAAAATTCTCTCAGAAGTTGGAGACAACGGACAAGTTTTAATTGAGGTAATTCCCGAACTGGAACTGATTATTGGTGAGCAACCCGCAGCAACAGAACTATCAGGCAGTGCAGCACAAAATCGATTTAACTTATTATTCCAAAAATTTATTGGAGTTTTTACCACCGCAGAGCATCCGCTGGTGGTGTTTTTGGATGATTTGCAGTGGTCAGATTCGGCTTCACTTCAGTTGATCAAACTATTGATGAGTGACAATAGCTATTTACTGATGTTGGGAGCCTATCGAGACAATGAAGTTTCACCCATCCACCCATTTATATTGACCGTAGAAGAAATCAGAAAAGCGAACGCGATCGTTAACACAATTACTCTGGCACCGTTGGCGTTTAATGACACCAATCATCTGGTTGCCGATACATTGAATTGTTCGAGGGAACTGGCTCAACCGCTGACGGAGTTAATCGATCGCAAAACGAAAGGTAATCCCTTTTTTGCGACACAGTTTCTTAAAGCTCTGTATGAAGAGGGCTGCATCATGTTCGATCGCGATCACCGTTATTGGGAATGTGATATTGCCCAAGTGAATGCGCTGGCGCTTACTGATGATGTTGTTGAGTTTATGGCAGTGCAATTGCAGAAATTGCCCTTGGAGACACAACAGGTACTCAAATTAGCGGCTTGTGTGGGTAATCAGTTTGATTTGGGGACGTTGGCGGTCGTCTCTGAGCAGTCTCAAACCGATGCCGCAACTGCATTGTGGAAAGCATTGCAAGAGGGCTTAATTCTACCGACGAGCCAAGTCTATAAGTTCTTTCAAGGTACAGAACAGTCAGCTTATCCGGAGTCTGTCAATCCAACGTATCGATTTTTGCACGATCGCATCCAACAAGCCGCCTATTCTCTGATTCCCGATGACCAAAAACAACAGACACACTGGAAAATTGGTCACTTACTGTTAAAGAATCTGTCTCCGCAGGAACAAGTTGAACAGATTTTTGAGATCGTTAATCAACTGAATTTAGGGAGAACGACGATCTCCAATCCAGTCCAGAAATACCAACTGGCTAAGTTAAATCTGCAAGCTGGACAAAAGGCAAAAGTTTCAGCCGCCTATCAAGCGGCTCAGAATTATTGTGAAATTGGCATTGATTTATTAGCCGCTGAGTCTTGGCAGGTAGACTATGAATTAGCCTACGCCCTACATCGAGATGCCTCAGAAGCCGCTTATCTCTGTGGTAATTTCGACCAAGCAGAAACACTCTATGCGGTCACCCTGACCCAAGCCCAAACACCCCTAGACAAAGCGGTGATTTATCGGGTGCAGATGACTCAATACCAACTTCAGGGTCGCAATAAAGAAGCGATCGCCATTCAACGCCAAAGCCTCCAACTGCTGGGCTGGGGAATGCCCATAGAACCAGAAAGCATCCAAGCCAGCCTCGATGAACAAATTGCTGCGGTCAATCAATTCTTAGAACAGCAAGCAATTGAATCGATTCTTGGTTTGCCAAAGATGACGAATGACACCATTGCAGAAATGTTGAGGATATTACAAATTCTGTTCTATGCAGCATGGCTGGATGGTCAATCTACGTTGGCGCTACTTGCACTAGCTAAGATGACAACTTTGTCGTTACAGCACGGCAACAGCGATATGTCTCCCTTTGGCTATGTGGGTTACGGTCTAATCGCTAATGCCTTACTCAAAGATGCTGCCCAAGCTTATCAATTTGGTAATGTAGTGATACGACTTTGTGAACAATTTGATAATACTGATGTGCGGGGGATGACCAATTTCCTGTTTGCTGCCGATGTGCATAGTTGGAGTCGTCCCCTGCAAGCAGCCGATACCTACTATGACAATGCTTTTAAGTGTGGGATGGATGCTGGGAACTGGCTGACCGTAGGCTTCACGATCATCCAAAGTGGCTCCGATCGGTTGACCTATGGCAAAAACTTGAATGACCTGTATGCGATCGCCCAAACCCATACAGAGTTTCTTCGTCAGATTAAAAGTTTAGAGAATCTCGATGCCCTCACCGTTGGTGTGCTGCAACCCATTCGTCATCTTCTGGGGTTAACAACCACCCCCTTGAGCTTTGATGATGAAGGGTTCAGTGAAGCAGAGTATTTGCAAAAATATCACGACGCGCCCTATCATTTGGCATGGTTTTATTCGGTCAAAATTCGTCATGCTTTCCTGTTCAATCAACAAGCTACCTATCCAAAATTAATTCCTCAACTCCACATCATTGAGGAAACTGTTCCCAGCCATGCCAAAGTGCCGTCCAGTGTCTTTTATGTCATACTCATGCACTTGGCACTGATTGAGATTGCTGACGATGCTGCTGAGCGTCAGTCCCATTGGCAAGCCATCTTACCTCTGGAAGAACGGTTAACCCGTTGGCAGCAAGATTGTCCAGAAAATATTGAGCATAAGTGCCTTTTGATCCAAGCAGAAAAAGCCCGGCTCAACGGGCAAAAATCAGAAGCAATCGATTTGTATGACCAATCTATTGCCCAAGCTCAGACTCACGAGTATGGCTATGAAGCAGCCCTCGCCAACGAACTTGCTGCCAAGTTTTATCTAGACTGGGGTAAAGAAAAAATTGCCCAGGATTATTTGGCAAATGCCTACTACGGTTATGCACGCTGGGGTGCAAAAGCCAAAATTGATGACTTAGAACAACGCTATCCCGAACTTCTTGCTCCCATATTTCAGACCAAACAAAACCGTTCTGCAATCAGCGAAATTCGGCTACAAACCATCAATCAATCCTCAGTTTTACATCAAACCTTCCAAACAACTCAATCTAGCAGCAGTAGTATTTCCGAAGCTCTCGATTTCGACACTATTTTTAAAGCCTCCCAAGCTCTATCGAGTGAAATTGAATTAGAAAAATTGCAGGCGGCACTAATGTCTGTGTTGCTCGAAAATGCCGGGGCTACAAAAGCAGTTCTGCTGTTGGTTAAGCAGGGGAATCTCGCAGTCGAAGCTGTCGCCTCTATCAAGGAAAATGTCATCTCAATGTCTGTGCCGCTGTCAGCTAGTGCAGAGGTTCCTGCTGCTGCGGTTAACTACGTCAAGCGCACTTTGAAAACTGTTGTTTTGGATAATGCAGCAGCACAAAACGATTTTATGGCAGAGCCGTATTTGATGGAGCAAAAACCCAAAAGTCTTCTTTGCGCGCCGATTTTGCATCAAGGTAAATTAATTGGGTTGCTGTATCTAGAAAATAACTTGACTATTGGGGCATTTACTGGCGATCGCACTCAAGTCATCCAAATGTTGTGCGCCCAAGCAGCGATTTCGCTCGAAAATGCCCGCTTGTACCAACAATCTCAAGCTTATGCCCAAAAATTAGAACGATCGCTCTTTGACTTGCAGCAAGCCCAGTTACAGCTCGTACAGAGCGAAAAAATGTCCGCCTTGGGCAATCTCGTCGCCGGAGTCGCCCACGAAATCAACAATCCTGTCGGCTTTATTAACGGCAATATTGACGAAGCAACGACTACCATCAAAGATGTGATTAACCACTTGAGATTATATCAAGAAAAGCTGCCAAATCCCGGCAAAGAAATCGAACAAGATGCTGAGGATATTGATTTGGAGTATGCCTTAGCAGATTTGCCCAAGATGCTGTCGTCGATGAAAGTAGGGTGCGATCGCATTCGCGGCATCAGCACGAGCCTCCGCACCTTCTCCAGGGCTGACAAAGACTACAAAGTTCCCTTTAATATTCATGAAGGCATTGACAGTACGCTCTTAATTCTCAAACACCGACTGAAAGCTAACGAACACCGTCCGGCGATCGAAGTTGTCACCGATTACGGAAATCTGCCTCAAATCGAATGTTTTCCCGGTCAACTGAACCAAGTTTTTATGAATTTGCTCAGCAATGCGATCGATGCCCTAGATGAATCAAATTATGGACGAAGTTTTGCGGCAATTGAAAACAATCCAAATCGGATTACTATTCGCACAATGGTAGAAGGTGAATCTGTGAAAATTGCGATCGCCGATAACGGCAAGGGAATGTCGTCCGAGGTAAAAGAGCGGATTTTCGACCATTTATTTACCACAAAAGCTGTGGGGCAAGGCACGGGATTGGGATTGGCGATCGCCCGTCAAATTATTGTCGAAAAACATGGCGGTAATATCACAGTTAATTCTACTCCAGGACAAAGTACAGAATTTATCATTACCCTTCCCATTTATGCGGGATAATATTTTTGACAAGTTGATGCCTAGAATGTTAAACATCAAGTAAATTACAGCATTTTTCAGGTATGTTCGGGACATACCAGAGGTAGGGACACGGCAATGCCGTGTCCCTACAGGCTATTGAATGTACTTCAGAAACCAGCAATCTACTGCAGATCGCGGATCGAAATGCGTCCTGAAATGTCAAGTCAAAAACCCAGTTTTCCATCGCGTCTGCGTAATTCCCGATCGTTTACAATACCAGCAACCGCAAGTTAAAATATCGATCGAGTTGGGATCTATATAAATTGTTCGGGCGAGGCGATCGAAGATATCGAAGTCGCCGGGGAACTTCAGGATGCAAATGCGACGGCTTTTAGCCGAGAAGTTATCCGCCTTGCTGAAGCTTGCGAACTCAAACAACTGCGGCTCTTCATTACTTGTTATGCTAAAAGTGTCCGTGAAGTTGGCTGAAACCCTTTCTGGTCAATAAGTCTATTCGTTATGGCTATCATTTGAGGTGCTGACTTTCGCGACCATCCACTAGAATCGTTGATTTTACAGGCAATTTATGATGTTTAATTAATAAATTAGCATAAAAGGTAATGAAGAGCCACAACTGCGAACATTTATCCAAAACTACCTCGCTTAATAGAAGCCGAAACCCATGCCATGCCAAACCCAACCGTTTATCTCGATCGTGGATGACAACGCTACTAACTTGTCTGTGTTTTCTGGTGCTTTGAAAACTGCTGGCTATCAAGAACGAAATACCAAATTTTAGAGTATCCTTGAAAAAAATCAAATTAGTAATCCTAGCAACTTGTAAGCGATCGTGACACTCAAAAAGTTAAATTACATTTTTTCTCAAACTTCCAGGCAAGTTTCCCTGCGAACAGTCTTAATTGTGCCTTTTGTACTGCAAATATTTGCTGCTGTAGGATTGGTTAGCTATCTGTCCTTGCGTAACGGGCAGAAAGCTGTTAATGATGTAGCGGCTCAACTGCGAAGCGAAGTTAGCGATCGAGTCAAAATGTATCTGGACAATTATCTAGAGAAACCTTTTCTGATTAACAGGCTGAATGCAGATGCGATTGCTCGCAGGGAATTGAGTTTCGATTTGAAGAAACAGAATCCAAAAGCCGATCGATTACTTTGGCAACAAATGCAGTTTTTTGATTATGTAAGCTGGATTTCTTTGTGTTCGGCGCAAGGAGATTTATTTGGAATTGAGCGGAGGGCTAAAGATAATTCACTGCAATTTTATATGAGTAACAGTAATACAGGCTTTTACCCTTATTTTTCCAAAATAGATGCTCGGGGAAATCGCACGGAAAATCTAGAAAAAAGTACCACAAAATTTAATCCTTATATCCGACCTTGGTTCATTAATGACGAACGGAAAAGAAAGCAGGCTTGGAGTGAAATTTATCCTGAATTTATTAGCCTCCAACCGCAGATAACTGCTATATCGCCTGTTTATAATGATAGCAGAAAAATTCAATATTTTATTGGTACTACTTTTTCGTTAAAAGCTATTAGTCAATTTCTAAATAATCTCAAAATCGGTCGGTCAGGGCAGGTTTTTATTATCGAAAAATCTGGATTTTTAGTAGCAAGTTCAACCAAACAGCAGCTATTTACATTAGAAAATCAAAAGGATGCAAAACCCCAACGCCTTAAAGCATTAGACAGTAAGGATAAGTTAATTAGCGCAACTGCTCAAAGTTTAACCAAAAAATTTGACAATTTGAGTAATATAAAACAGGAACAACAACTAGAATTCACCATCTCTGGTCAGCTACAATTTATTCAAGTTATGCCCTTCCAAGATGATTTTGGACTTGATTGGTTAGTAATTGTAGTAGTTCCAGAAGCAGATTTCATGGAGCAAATTAACTCCAATACTCAGACAACTATACTGTTGTGCATGGCAGCATTAATAGTAGCAACTGGGGTCTGTTTTGTCACTGCTCGATGGGTGACACAACCAATTCGCCGCCTCAATCAAGCATCTAAAGCTATTGCCCGAGGAGATTTAAGTCAGGCTGTAGATTTAGATCGCGCTGATGAATTAGGAGAATTAGCTATCTCATTCAATCAGATGGCAGGACAACTCAAAACCTCTTTCAATGAACTCGAACACCGAGTAGAAGAAAGAACAGCAGAATTAGTAATAGCTAAAGAAAAAGCCGACGTAGCCAATCAGGCAAAAAGCACATTTATTGCCAACATGAGCCACGAATTGCGCTCTCCCCTCAACGCCATTCTAGGCTTTTCTCAAATCATGACTCGCTCTCAAACTCTGCCTCCCGAACATCAAGAAAGTGTCGGCATCATCTCTCGCAGTGGCGAACACCTGCTCACCCTAATTAACAACGTCCTCGATCTGTCTAAAATCGAAGCAGGCAAAACCACTCTCAACCAAAAAAACTTCGACTTGCATCGGCTACTTGAGGACATACACGATATGTTTGAAATGAAGGCAGAAGAGAAAGGTTTGCAGTTACTCATGGAATCAGCACCCCATCTACCTCGCTACGTCCGTACCGATGACGTGAAATTGCGTCAAGTGCTGATTAACATCATTAACAACGCCATCAAATTTACTCAAGAAGGAGGTATTTCCGTCAGAGTAACCGTTAAAGAAACTGCCGACAAAACCCACACCATACATTTTGAAATCGAAGATTCAGGAGCCGGGATTGGGCCTGAAGAAATTGGGAATTTGTTTGAAGCTTTCACGCAAACAGAAACCGGAAAACAAGCTCAAGAAGGTACGGGTTTGGGCTTGCCTATCAGCAGCCAATTCGTGCGTCTCATGGGGGGAGATATTACAGTAAAAAGTGTAGTAGAACAAGGCACGAATTTCCTGTTTGATATTCAACTTACTGAGGTAGAAGCCAGCGATATTGTCGCCCAGCAACCGACTCGGCGCATCATAGCTCTAGAGCCAAATCAACCGCGATATCGGATTCTGATTGTGGACGACAAACCGACAAACCGTCAGTTATTAATTAAACTGCTATCTCCCTTGGGATTTGAACTTCAGGAAGCCTGTAACGGACAAGAAGCAGTGGCTATTTGGCAGGAGTGGGAGCCACATTTAATTTGGATGGATATGCGGATGCCTGTGATCGATGGTTACACGGCGACTAAAACAATTAAATCTTACACTAAAGGTCAAGCAACGGCAATTATTGCTTTAACTGCTAGCGTATTAGAAGAAGAGAGAGCCGTGGTACTAGCGGCGGGTTGCGATGATTTCTTGAGAAAACCGTTTCGAGAGCAAGAAATATTTATTGCCATGAATAAGCAGATAGGAGTGAAATATGTTTATGAAGATTTAAGTCATGAAAATGAGAAAATAAAAACTCCCAAAGTAATTTTAAATGTAGAGACGCTGGCAGAAATTCCCAGGGATATATTAGCTCAACTACAAGAGGCAGTGATGTTTTCAGATGAGGAGTTGATGGCTGAGTTGGTGCAACAAATAGCTAATCGCGATCGGTTTTTAGCTGAGGAACTCGGGAAGAGTTTGCATAACTTTGAATATGAGAAGATTTTGAACTTAATTGCGGCTGCTATATCCTAAAAGGAGTAAAATATGAACGAGAGTAAAGGTCAAATTTTTATTATTGATGATACACCCGCCAATTTACATCTGCTTGTCAATCTTCTCAAGGAAAAGGGCTACCTGACGCGAGCATTTCCCAGCGGCAAGTTAGCTTTAGCAGTTATTGAACAATCATCTCCTAGTTTGATTTTGCTGGATATTCAAATGCCACAAATGGATGGCTACGAAGTTTGTCAACATCTCAAAGCTAACGAATCAACTGCCGATATTCCGGTGATTTTCATCAGTGCTTTGGATGAAATGATGGATAAGGTGAAAGCTTTTAGTGTAGGTGGAGTGGACTACATCACGAAACCATTTCAAGCAGAGGAAGTTTTAGCTCGGATTTCTACTCATTTAGAACTCAGTCGCTTACAAAAACTATTGAAACAGGAAAATTCTCTACAAGCTCAACAACTAGCCGAACAGAATCGCCAACTCCAGTCGATGAATCAGGCATTAGAGCAAGCTAATCAAGAATTGAAACAACAATACGATCGACTTCACTCTGCTCAATTACAATTGGTACAAAGCGAAAAAATGTCAGCTTTGGGTAACTTGGTGGCTGGGGTTGCCCACGAAATTAACAATCCGGTTGGCTTTATTAGCGGCAACATTCAACACGCTTTAGACTACATCAAAGATTTGTTTGGCTTGCTCGATTTAGTCAAGCAAGAATCTGGTAGTTTCAGCGAGGCAATTCAAGAAGAAATAGCAGCGATCGATCTTGAATACATCCGCGAAGATTTACCGAAGTTAATTGATTCAATGCGAGAAGGAGCGCACCGGATTAAAGACATTAGCACGAGCTTGCGGACATTTTCTCGTGCCGATAGCGAGCTCCCCATTCCTTTCAACCTTCATGAAGGTATTGATAGCACTATTTTAATTTTAAAACATCGCCTCAAAGCGTCGGAAAATCGCCCGGAAATAGCAGTTGTTAAAAAATACGGTAAAATTCCTATGGTAGAATGCTATGCCGGACAGTTAAACCAGGTATTTATGAATATTTTGGCAAATGCGATCGAGGCTCTGGATGAATCAAATTTCGGACGCAGTTATGCCGATATTCAACTGGCTCCCAATCGAATTGTCATTACTACCTCTTTAGAAGATAAGAGCGTCAAAATTACGATCGCCGATAACGGCAAGGGAATGTCGTCCGAGGTAAAAAATCGCATCTTCGACCACCTGTTTACCACTAAGGGAGTGGGTAAAGGGACGGGGTTGGGATTGGCGATCGCCCGTCAAATCGTGGTCGAGACCCACGGCGGTACAATTGAGGTGAATTCCTATCTGGGAAAGGGGACTGAATTTGCGATCGTGTTACCTGTTAGCCAAGAAAGTCATTAGTCATTGGTCATTGGTCAGAAGTGCGATCGTCCCCCCCGAGCGAACATTCGTCATTCTTGACGATCGCGATTTTAAGCTCTTCTGCTTTGCGATTGGACTTTAAGTGCGAACGATCGAACCTATTTGCCACCACTCCAGACACTGGCAAAATTTCCGGCACTCCTGCGCCAGATTGCCAAAATCTCAACTATGCTAACGTAGGCGAGCAGCAATCCCTTGTCACGAAGGCGATTGACATACTTTAAACAATTTATTTTATTGAGGAGCGGTGTATCCCCTATGGCAAACCTGATCGGCATGGACAGCAACGACTTTATTCTAGGTACTCCGCAGGGCGATCGAATTCGCGGCTTAGATGGCGATGACACACTGCTGGGCGCGAATGGAGATGATACCGTAGAGGGCGACGCAGGCAACGATCAGCTTCTCGGAGGCGATGGAGGAGATTCGCTGCTTGGGGGTGAAGGAAATGACGAGCTCATTGGCAACCAAGGCCGCGATTTTCTTTCCGGTGGCAATGGGGACGACTCGATTCGCGGCGGTTTGGGTAACGATACTCTCGATGGCAACGACGGGTTAGACAGCTTGTTGGGAGATGCAGGGGACGACTTGGTTCGTGGTAACGGAGGCAATGATGTGATTGCCGGGGGTACTGGCAACGATACCCTCAGAGGGAATGACGGCGACGATTCCGTGTTCGGAAATAGTGATGATGACTATCTCTACGGGGATTTTGGGAACGATTCTCTCAACGGCGGTAGCGGGCGAGATCAACTGTTTGGCCTTGATGGCAACGACTATTTGGCCGGCAGTGACGGTGACGATACTTTGTATGGCAATGCTGGCAGAGATTCGCTCTTGGGAGAATCCGGCAACGACCAACTATTCGGCGGCAAGGCTGACGATACACTTTCTGGTGGCAGCGGTTTGGATACCATTCGCGGCGATCAAGGTGACGACTGCCTCATGGGAGATGAAGGTAATGATTTCCTATTTGGTGGCAAAGGTAATGATGTTCTCGACGGCGGTTTTGGCGATGATTCTTTGGCCGGAGGTCTGGGCGACGATACAATTTTGGGTAGTTTTGGCAATGACAATTTATTTGGGGCAGAGGGTAATGATTCTCTGGTTGGAGGTGAGGGTTCCGATACTCTAACTGGCGGTAGCGGCAGTGATATTTTTGGATTGGGAGCCGGCCCGGGAAGTTTGGTTTTAATTACTGATTACAATGAGGCTGAGGATTTCTTTGGGCTGCCGAGCAGTTTATCTTTCAGTCAATTGCAAGTTCGCCAAGGTAATGGTGCCAATCTCAGAGATACGGTAATTACGATCGACGGGAAGCTGTTAGCAATTTTGGTCAACACTCCGTCGGCGCTGATCGATGCCACTGATTTTATCAGTGTGAGTGGGACGTTTTCCCCCAGGCCGACGACTACGACGACTACGACTACGACTACTACGACTACTACGGGAACGGAAACGACTCCAACGCCGACGATTACGACTCCAACTCCGACGATTACGACTCCAACTCCGACGATTACGACTCCAACTCCGACGACTACGACTCCAACTCCGACGACTACGACTCCAACTCCGACGACTACGACTCCAACGCCGACGACTACGACTCCAACTCCGACGACTACGACTCCAACTCCGACGACTACGACTCCAACTCCGACGACTACGACTCCAACTCCGACGACTACGACT
>NZ_JAEQCB010000093.1:0-18175 GCF_020738785.1 Microcoleus sp. PH2017_05_CCC_O_A
ATATGACATTAGAAATTAATTGTTGCCCTAATTGTGGCTCAAAAGAAGTTAGTCGGAACGGTAAAACTCGGCATCATAAACTTTCATTATAAATGCCGAGAATGTGGTCGTCAATTTGTTTTAAATCCGGCATGGAAACCTATTACAAAAGAACAAAAGGAATTAATGTCACGGATGCTACTTGAACGTATTTCTCAGGCGGGAATTGCTCGGGTACTACAAGTGTCAGAAGATACAGTGCAGCGATACGTTAATAGCCAAGCGGCTGCTGTTAAGAAGCAAGTGGAAGTGACTCCCAAGGAAAAAAAGCGCTTGAATGTTCAGATGGATGAGTTATGGTCATTCGTTGATAGTAAAGGAAATCAGCAGTGGGTCTGGCTGGCATTGGACGCCGAGACTAGGGAAATTGTTGGTGTACTACCGACCACGTTTTGTGCTTATGATTCTGTATTACCCAGCAAACGTCATCACGCCGTGTAGATAAAGATAGTGGTTTGACTAGCTATATCGAGCGCTTCAACTGTACTATTCGACAAGGAGTTTCTCGACTGGTAAGAAAGAGCTTAGCCTTCTCTAAAAAATTAGAAAATCATATTGCTGCAATTTGGCGGTTTGTCCATCATTACAATGCTAATTTACAACTCTAAATGCCTACTTTTCTTTGAATTCAGTTTTATTCGGTCGATCCTTTCCTTCAGGGGACTACCTGAAAATTCACCGCTTTCTGCCTTTTTCTACGCAGCTTGGGGCGTAGTTATGAACTACGAATCTCAAGACATTGAATCGGCAAATAAGTTAGGGGAATTGGCTTTAAACTTAGCATCAATGTTCAATGCAAAAAACCTCAAAGGGAAAATATTATATATAGTAGCAGCTTGTATCGCTCACAGCAAATATCATGTCAGGGAAACCCTGCCAATGTTCCGAGAAAGCTATCAAAGTGCGCTCAAAAATGGAGATTTTGAGTTTGTCGCTTATTGTGCCAAACAAAAATCTCAATATGCTTATTTGGTAGGGCAAGAACTTACAAATCTAAAAGTCGAAATTGCTGAATCTAGCAACCTGCTGGCTCAACTCAAGCAATCAATCAACTTGCAGTGCAATCAAATATTTCATCAAGCGGTGCTTAACTTGCTGGGTGAAGCAGAGAATCCTTGCAATTTATCGGGGACAGCTTGCGAAGAAGAGCATCTGCTACCGTTGCTGGCGAAAGCGAACGATCGCACGGGAATACATTACTTTTATTTGCACAAGCTAATACTGTGTTATTTATTCGGGGATTTGTGCCAAGCACTGGAAAATGCAGGTAAATTTAGACAAGGTTTAATGGGAGGAACTGGTTTTTTAACTGTGCCGGTGTTTCATTTTTATGATTCTTTGGCTGCACTAGCTGCTTGTTCTGAGGCGGATGTATTGGAGAGAGAGATGCTGCTCGAAAGAGTAGGAGAAAACCAAAAGAAAATGCAGACATGGGCTGCACGCGCCCCCATGAATCACTTGCACAAATTTCATCTGGTTGAGGCTGAGAAATATCGGGTTTTGGGCGATAATTTTCAGGCAATGGAGGAGTACGATCGCGCGATTGGTTTGGCGAAGCAAAACGAATATCTTAACGAAGAAGCTCTCGCTAACGAACTTGCAGCTAAGTTCTATATCGGTTGGGGAAAAGAGAAGATTGCACGAGTTTATTTGGCTGATGCTCACTATGGTTACACTCACTGGGGAGCTCAAGCTAAAGTTGAGGATTTGGAAACACACTATCCCCAATTTTTAATCAGAATTCCAGTGTCAACTAGCATTGCCAGCGACAGCGCTACAGTTACTAATATTTCCAGCAGCCACGATTCGGGCCAAACTTTTGATTTGGCGGCAGTGATGAAAGCCTTTGGTGCGATCGCTAGCGAGATTGTGCTGGACAAGTTACTGGCGAAGTTGATGAGAATTATGCTGCAAAATGCGGGGGCAGAAAATGGTTTTTTGATTTTGGAAAGCCGAGGTAAGTTTTTGGTAGAAGCTTCGGGAAAATTAGATGGCGATCGCGTGGATGTTTTGCAGTCGGTTCCTGCTGAAAAGTGCCTGCCTGTTTCCATTATTAATTATGTCGCTCGTAGGAAACAAAATGTTGTAGAAAGTGACGCAGCTAACAAAGGAAGATTTACGCGCGATCCGTATATTGTCAGACATAATTCTCAATCTATATTGTGCGCGCCCTTGCTGAATCAAGGTCAATTAATTGGGATGGTTTATTTAGAGAACAATCTCACTACGAGTGCTTTTACTGATGACAGGGTAGAGGTTTTGCAACTGTTATCGACGCAGGCTGCTGTTTCTATTGCTAACGCTAAACTTTACGCAGAAGTGCGGGAAAGTCAGAGCAAGTTGACGCAGTTTTTAGAAGCTTTACCTGTGGGAATAACGGTACATAATCCCCAGGGTAAGGTATCCTACATCAATGAAACTGGACAGCGGTTGCTGGATCGAATTTTGGCGCCGTCAGCTACAGGTGAAGAGTTGATATCAGCTTCTGAAATTTATATATCAGGAAAGGAAAGCCCCTGTTCTGAACAACAACTGCCGGCTTGGCGAGCTCTCAATGGCGAAAGTGCGATCGCCGATAATTTAGAAGTCCGCAGATCCGGGAAGATTGTGCCTTTGGAAATGCACTCGCAACCTATTTTTGACAACAAAAACAATATTGTCTATGCGATTACTGCTTTCAGCGATATCACCGATCGCAAACAAGCTGAGAAACTGGTAGCAGAGTACAACAGAACCTTGGAAATGCAAGTAGCCGATCGCACCAGAGAACTCTCGGAAGCCCTGCAACACCTGCAAGCAACGCAACGAGAACTCATTCAATCCGAAAAAATGGCAGCATTGGGACAGCTAGTTGCTGGTGTGGCTCACGAAATCAATACTCCCCTGGGTGCGATTCGATCGTCTGTCGAGAATTTAGCCGATTTTTTCAATCAAAATCTGGCCCAAATCGCGGATTTTTTCCACAAAATGTCCCCAGAAGGTTACTCGGATTTATTGACGCTGCTCCCCAAATACCAGTCGCGGACGATGCTCTTTTCCAACCGAGAAAAACGCCAGTTTAAAAGAGCTTTGATTCAGCAGCTATCAAACAATTCTGTGGCAAATCCAGAAACAGTAGCAGACACTTTAGTTGATATCGGCATTTACGACAATATCGAATCAATTTTGCCTTTGCTGCAAGACCCCACTAGCTCGGATGTTTTACAGCAAGCCTATCAATTTACTGCTTTGCAAAGAAGTACGAATACTATTATCACAGCTACAGATAGAGCTGCAAAAGTAGTTTTTGCTTTAAAAGCATATTCTCGCTCTAACTCTACGGGAGAAAAGGTAATTGCTAATATTACTGAGGGAATTGAAACTATATTAACTCTTTATTATAACCAACTCAAACACGGAGTAGAAGTTGTCAGGAATTATGAAGATGGAGTGCCTGAATTGCTGTGCTATCCAGACGAACTCAATCAAGTTTGGACAAATCTGATTCACAACGCCCTGCAAGCAATGAACAATTGCGGAATTTTAACATTAGATGTCAGAGTAGAAAATCAGATCCTGTTGGTGGGCGTTACGGATAACGGCACAGGAATTCCCCCGGAAATTTTGCCGCGCATATTTGAACCGTTCTTTACCACAAAACCCGCTGGAGAAGGCAGCGGCTTGGGACTGGATATTGTTAAGAAAATTGTCGAAAAACATTCGGGTAAGATAGAAGTAACATCTGCGATCGGTCAAACGAGCTTTATCGTGTCAATTCCGATCGCCGTTTAGCGCTATTACAATAAAAATTAGGGAGCATCTCATTTTTGCTTTTATAGTGCTGTCCCGGCTCGCGTATTCTATAACTCGCGAGCCGGGACAGCACTCAAAGAAAAAAAATGTTTTTTACAAAACTGAGATGCTCCCCAAAATTATACCGAGGCGCGACCAAAAATACAACTTTAGACGGATGTCAGACTTCGATCGCGGTCAGGGTGCAGTCATTGTCAAAGCTCAAAGCTAAAATGGCATTAATTGCCGGTTCCACCTGCATCTCCCCCTTGATTTGCCCATGTCAATAACAGTTTTTGATAGCCAAAGCTTCTTAGAAGAGGCGATCGACCGCAAACCGCCGGTACTGCCTCCAGATACACCCTTGAAAGTCGCGATCGCCGCCATGACTCAGGCGAGGGCTAGTTGCATTTTAATCGCGTTTGAGCGGCAACTGATCGGAATTTTTACGGAGCGCGATGTTGTGAAAATAACTGCGAGCGAAATACCGCTAGCAGGGCTGATAATTGCTGAGGTAATGACTGAAAAGCCGATCGCGATTTCCCTTGATAAAGCGGGGAATATCTTCAGAATATTGAGTATATTGCGATCGGCAAAAATCCGTCACTTGCCCGTTACAGACAACAGCGGAAACTTGCTGGGCGCCATCACCGGAGAAAGCATCCGTCAAATCCTGAAACCGGGCGACTTGCTGCAAATGCGGCGCGCCGAAGAAATTATGACCGCAGAAGTAAGAATTGCCTCAACTAACACCTCAGTTTTAGAAGTGGCAAAACAGATGGCAACTGAGCGCAAAAGCTGCATAGTCATTTGCAATGAGTGCGACAACAAAAATCAGAAACCAGTGGGCATAATTACAGAACGGGACATTGTTAAATTCCAAGCTACCGGACTCGATTTCGCTGGCACTCGCGCCGCCGCCGCGATGAGTTTTCCCCTGATGCCGTTGCAGGCAAAAGCCACATTGTGGGAGGCTCACCAGTTCATGCAGGATCACCACATCCGGCGCTTGGTGGTGGTGGACGAGGGAGGATATTTAGCCGGAATTGTCACCCAAAGTAGCCTGCTGCACGCCTTAGATCCGGTAGAAATGCACGCGAATGTCGAGCTTTTGCAGGAAACAGTTGCCGAAAATATCCTGGAGTTAAAAAAAGTGAACGAACAATTGCAAAAAGAAGCGCTTCGCAGAACCGAAATAGAGGAACAGTTGCGGTTATTAAATGAAAATCTAGAAGAGCAAATTAAGCTGCGTACTTTAGAATTAATTAACACGAACAGTCAGTTAAAGAAGGAAATACAAGACCGCGCCACCGCTGAAGCTGAAGTCCGCCGCCTCAACACCGAACTGGAGCAGCGAGTTCGAGAACGCACGGTTCAACTAGGAGCCAGCAACCAAGAATTACAGCAAGAAATTAGCGATCGCAAATTGCTAGAAGAAAAATTACACTTTTCTGAAACCAAAGTTCGTGCAGTTTTTGAAGCGATGACAGACATCGTTCTCGTACTAAATATTCATGGAAACATAGAGGTTTTGCCGACTAATACGGCGGCAGTTTATGAGCCGGATTGCGATCTAGTCAGCCTGACGGTCGAACATTTTTTTGACGACGACAACCCCGATGATTGGTGGATGCTAGTTCAGCAAGTGTTAGAGACGCAACAAACCCTCAATTTCGACTACAGTTTAACAGTTGGCGATCGCGAAATTTGGTTTTCCGCCTGTATTTCTCTGTTCTCAAAAGATGCAGTGATTTGGGTTGCCCGCAACATCAGCGCCCGCAAACTAGCAGAGTCAGCGCTGTGCAAAAAAAATGTAGAATTAGCTCATACCCTAGAAGAACTGAAGCGCACTCAACAAGAGCTGATTCAATCAGAAAAAATGGCAGCCCTCGGACAGTTAATTGCCGGAGTTGCCCACGAAATCAATTCTCCTTTAGGGGCGATTCGCTCTTCGGTGCAGAACATCGCCGACTTCTGGGCCGAACAATTGCACCAGTTACCGATATTTTTCAAGCAACTATCCCCGGAACGGCAGCAGGATTTCTTTGCCCTGCTGTACAACTCAAGTAAGGAAACAGACAACTTATCTAGTAAAGAAAAACGTCAGTTGAAAAAACTTTTGCAGCGGCAATTAGAATCAGAAAAAATTGACGACGCTGACAGCCTTGCTTGTACCTTGTTAGATATTGGTATTTGCAATAATTTAGAACGTTTTTTACCTTTGTTGAAAGACAGCGCAAGTCCAAATATTTTACAAACCGCTTACGAATTTGCTACGGTACAAAAAAGCACTAAAAATATTGTTACTGCGACAGATAGGGCAGCCAAAATTGTTTTTGCCTTGAAAAGCTATTCTCGTTACGACCAGTCGGGTTCCAAGGCGATCGCCAATATTACCGACGGGATTGATACTGTTTTAACGCTTTACCACTACCAAATCAAACATGGTGTGGAAGTCGTCAGGAATTATGGTAATGATTTACCCTCTATGCTATGCTATCCTGATGAACTAAATCAAGTTTGGACAAATTTGCTTCATAATGCTTTACAAGCGATGGGCAACAAAGGAATGTTAAAAATTGAGGTCAAACACCAAGATAACGCAATATCAGTCAGTATTACCGACAGCGGCCCCGGCATTCCTCCAGAGATTATGCCTAGAATTTTTGAGCCATTTTTCACTACTAAACCTCCTGGAGAAGGCAGCGGCTTGGGATTGGATATCGTTCATAAAATCATTAAAAAACACCAAGGTAAACTGCAAGTAGAAAGCGTGCCTGGTCAAACCAAATTTACTGTATCCTTGCCTATCGAAATCACTGAGACCAATAATTAAAATTTGGCTCAATCTGCCCGTTAATTTTAAAATCAAAAAAGAGTAAAATTTTATGCCAAAACCAGTAATTTTGTGTGTTGACGATGAAGTTGTAATCTTAAACAGTTTGAAGATTCAACTGAAAAAAGAATTTGGTGATGATTACCTCTATGAAGTAGCAGAAAATGCCGATGAAGCTCTCGAAATTATTGAGGAAATTCAAGGAGAAGAGGAAAGCGATATTTTGGTCATAGTATCTGACTGGTTGATGCCGGGTCTTAAAGGAGATGAATTTTTGATCCGGGTTCACCAAAAATATCCCAATATTGTGAAAGTTATGCTGACCGGGCAAGCTGATGAAATAGCAATACAACGGGTGAAAGAGCAGGCAAACTTGCACCGCTGTTTGTACAAGCCGTGGGACGGTCAAGAATTAGTAGAAACTATAAAATCTGGTTTAGCAAAAATATGAACAATAAACCTGTGATTATTTGCGTGGATGACGAACCGATCATCCTTGAAAGTTTGAAGATTGAGTTAAAAAAAGCCTTGGGAGAAGAACATTTATTAGAAACAGCCGAAGGCGGCGAAGAGGCTTTAGAGTTGATAGATGAATTGCTGGAAGAGGGTTGCGAAATCGTGGCTGTGATTTCCGACTACCTGATGCCCAATATCAAAGGGGACGAATTACTGAAGCAGATTCACATAATTTCACCAAAAACCATCAAAATCATGCTGACGGGGCAAGCAGACCTCGAAGCTGTGGCGAATACTATTAAATATGCTAAATTGTACCGCTACATATCTAAGCCTTGGCAGTCAGAAGATTTGAAGTTGACCTTAAAAGAAGCGGTCAACAGCTATTTTATGGAGAAGCAATTAGGGGAACAAAATGCTCAACTCCAAAAGCTGAATCAAGAATTGGAAACTTTAGTTGAGGAGCGGACTGCACAACTGAGCTTGTCTGAGGAAAAGTTTGCTAAAGCTTTTCGTTCTTCTCCCAACCCGATTACTATTGCCAGACTTAAAGACGGTCGTTATTTAGAAGTCAATGAGGCTTTTTGTCAGACAATTGGTTATTCGATAGCAGAAATTATCGATCGCACGGCGCTTGATTTGAATCTTTGGGAAAGTACACAAGCCCGCGCCAAGTTGTTTGCAATGTTAGACGAACAAAAAATTGTTCGTAACTACGAATTTGATTGGCGCACTAAAACTGGGGAACTCAGAACCGGGCTGGTGTCTGCTGAAATCATTGACATTCACGGCGAAACCTGCGTGATTTCGGTGATTCAAGATATTAGCGATCGCAAATTGGCAGAAGAAAAACTCCGGGCTCTAGCTGCATCTTTAGCCGCAGCGCAGAGAATCGCCCGCGTCGGCAATTGGGAATGCGATTTTTCTGCCAATACAACTACTTGGTCGGAAGAATTATCTCATATTTTCGATCTCGATGCAACCGAGGCTGCGCCAACACTAAGTGAATTTGCACAATACGTGCATCCGGACGATCGCGAAAAATGGCAAACTGCGATCGACGCTACTATTGCTAGCGGGCAATCCTACAGTTTGGAATATCGCATCCTCCGCCCGGAATCGACAATTGCTGCGGATAATTGCCCGTCACAGACAAGTGAAGGCGGCTCGATCCGCTACATCGAATCCAGAGGAGAAGTAGTTGTCAACCAACAAGGGCAAGTGACTAAACTCTTCACAACTTTGATGGACATTACTGCCCGCAAACTGGCGGAAATAGCATTAGCAGAAAGCGAAGAAAAATACCGTCATTTAGTTGAAACTTCCCAAGATATTATCTGGTCTTGCGATGCCCAAGGACACCTGACTTTTGTCAACCAAGCTGTCAAACAAATCTACGGTTATGACCCGGAAGAAATGCTCGGCTATTCTTTTAGCGATTTCTTAGCACCAGCACAGATAGACCGGAACCGAGAACTTCAGCAGCGCTTGCTGACGGGAGATGCTGTGTTTCAGTACGAAAGTATAGTATTAGGGAAAGACGGCAGGCAGATAGATGTCAATACAAAGGCGATCGCGCGATTGGATGCAGCAGGAAATATCACCGGCACCACAGGCACTGCCAGCGATATTACTGAGCGCAAACAAGCAGAAATATCGCTGCAAAAAGCCAAAGAAGAAGCCGACAGAGCGAACAGGGCGAAAAGTGAATTTTTATCGAATATGAGCCACGAATTGCGAACTCCCCTCAACGCGATTCTCGGTTTCACTCAACTGCTGGCGCGCGACGCAGCCTTCGGTAGTGACCAACAGCAATATTTAGGAATTATTAGCCGCAGCGGGGAACATTTGCTCGATCTGATCAACAATATTCTGCAAATGTCAAAAATCGAAGTCGGGCTGGTGACACTCAATAACAGCACCTTCGACTTGCACAGAATGCTAGAAAATACTGAAGATATGCTGAAGCTGCAAGCCGAAAAAAAAGGGTTGCAGTTAATTTGTGATGCTGCGCCCAACCTCCCTCAATATGTAGAAACAGATGAAAGTAAGTTGCGTCAAGTATTAATTAATGTGGTGGGAAATGCGATCAAGTTTACGGCGGAAGGTGGTGTCAACTTGAGAATCAAACATGAGCTGTTGTCAAATAGAAATAACGAAGAGATTCCGCCGTTAGCGCAGCCCTCGAAGAGGATCGCAAATTGCTGCTTGCTCTTTGAAGTGGAAGACACGGGGGCGGGAATTTCTGCCCAAGAAATGGATAGTTTGTTTAAGCCTTTTGCTCAGACAGAAAGCGGGAAAAAAGCTCATGAAGGAACTGGTTTAGGCTTGCCGATCAGCAAACAGTTCGTTGAGTTAATGGGAGGAGAAATGACGGTGACAAGCAGCGTCGGTAACGGCAGCATTTTTAGATTTGATGTTAAAGTTTCGCTCCCTAATGAAGTGGAAATTCAGGTGGCTCAAACAACTCGTCGCGTTGTGGGCCTGGAACCCGGACAGCCGGAATACCGCATTTTAGCTGTGGACGATCGCCTGGAAAGCCGTTTGTTGCTGGTGAGAATGCTGTCATGTCTCGGTTTTACTGTGCGGCAGGCTGAAAATGGCGTTGAAGCTTTGTCCATGTGGTCGAGTTGGGAACCTCATTTGATTTGGATGGATATGCGGATGCCGGTGATGGATGGCTACGAAGCTACTAAACAGATTAAAGCGCATTTGAAGGGTCAAGCAACGGTGATTATTGCTCTGACGGCGAGTGCTTTTGATGAAGAGCGATCAGTGATTTTGTCTGCTGGGTGCGATGATTTTGTCGCGAAGCCTTTTCGGGAACAAGTCATTCTGGAAAAGATGGCTAAGTATCTGGGTGTCCGCTATGTTTACGATCGAGAAGCTTCGCTAAGTTCTGATGCTGTGGCTGGTGGTGACGTTTCGGCGCCGACTGTGACGGCTCCTTTGCCTGTTGCGCTGAATTCTTCATTTTTTGAAGCTATGCCTCCCCAATGGGTTGATGAGTTGTACGAGGCGGCGGATTCGGTTGATAACGAGGAGATTTTTCGGCTGCTGTTGTCGATTCCTCCTGTTGATGCTCCTTACCGCAGCGCGATCGCCGATTTGGCGAATAACTTCCGGTGCGATCGGATTATTGATTTGATTGAGGAATTTAGAAATGTTTGAGGGAAGAAGGAAGAAGTCATTAGTCATCAGTCATCAGTCATTAGTCATCAGTCATCAGGAAGAGGGGGGAAGGGAGAGGGGAGAGGAGAGGGGCGGGCTCAGGATTATTGATGGTTGAGGTCGATCGACTATTGCTAAACTTGCTCGTGGGCGATCGGCTAAACTATCTTTGATGATTATTTAAATCAGTATAAAGGTGGACGAAGAAACTGGGTTTTATAACGAAAATATCTCGTTATACCAGTTACACAAAAAAAGCAACTGCTTTGCCAGCACTCCCAACCCTGATGGAATCATTCATTCCCCATCTAAAATCGTATTACCAGAAAGAATTGGTTGAAAGCCCGCCCGCCTTCGAGGGAGAAATTAAAATCAGACTATTCATTACTCCAATCCTCTTCTTTATAGGTAGAGGTCGCTCTCAAACTGTCAACTGTCAAGCGGTCAACTGTCAACTGTTGAAGGCTCTCTATCTTGGTTGAAAAAACCGGTTTATCGTTTTTTTGTAGGTAAGTTCTGTAAATATAGAAGTAGTTGATGCTGGAGCGAGTGCTATAATGACGATTTAATCGGTTTTCATAATTTCAGCAATTATCAATTTAACAAAAAATACCATCGATGACCACCAATAAAACAGAAAATAATAAAGGCAACATATTAATTGTTGACGACACTCCCGAAAATTTGCAAGTTTTATCAGCAACGCTGTCGGATCGCGGCTACAAAGTCCGGGGCGTAATCAACGGCAAAATGGCAATCAGAGCCGCGCGTTCAGGTTCTCCAGACTTGATTTTGCTCGACATAAAAATGCCGGAAATGGACGGCTATGAAGTCTGCACGCAGCTCAAGGTCGATCCGAAAACATCAGAAATTCCAGTTATTTTTATTAGCGCTTTAGATGAAGTATTAGACAAAGTAACCGCCTTTAAAGTAGGAGGAGTAGATTTTATAACCAAACCGTTTCATGTAGCAGAAGTTTTAGCGAGAATCGAACATCAACTGACCATCCAAAGACTGAAAAAACAATTGATCGATCGCAATACCGAACTGCAACAAGAAATAATAGAACGCAAAAAAGCCGAAGAAGCCGCAGCCGCTGCATCCCTAGCAAAAAGTCAATTCGTTGCCAACATGAGCCACGAATTGCGGACTCCCCTGAACGCCATCCTGGGTTTTACCCAAGTCATGAGCCGCGACTCTTTACTCAGCCACGAAAATATTGAAAATCTCCGAATTATCAACCGCAGCGGTCAACATTTGCTGGAATTAATTAACGATGTTTTAGACTTGTCCAAAATAGAAGCCGGGATCATTGGCTTAGATGAACGCAGCTTTGACCTTTATCAACTCCTCGACACTCTCGAAGAGATGTTTCAAATCAAAGCTGAAACCAAAAATTTGCAACTAAGATTTTCCGTGCAGCCGAATGTTCCCCAATACATCAAAACTGATGAAAAAAAGCTGCGCGTATGTTTAATTAATTTGCTGGGAAATGCCCTAAAATTTACACCAAACTGCGGCAGTATTTGGCTGCGCGCTGTGCAAGCCAACCACCAGCCCGCAAAATCGGAGGTTTATCCTAATTCTACTTCGGACGATTGCTATTTTATTTTGTTTGAAGTTGAAGACACGGGAGTTGGCATAGCAACAGCAGAAATTGACAAGTTATTTGAGGCTTTCGTGCAAACAGAAGCTGGCAAACAAGCGGCTGACGGTACGGGATTGGGTTTGACAATCACTAAAAAATATGTAGAGATCATGGGCGGAGATATTGAGGTAGAAAGTGTTTTAGGTGAGGGAACCATTTTTAAATTTAATATCCGAGTATTTCCCGCTACTTCATCTGAAATAACAGTGGCGACATCGCAGCGGGCGATCGCACTACAACCAGATCAACCGATTTATCGGATTTTAGCAGTTGACGACAATCAAGAAAATCGGCTGCTGCTGGTGAAAATGCTGCAACCAATTGGTTTTGAAGTCCGAGAAGCGGAAAACGGCTTCCAAGCTCTTGAACTTTGGGAAAGTTGGCACCCTGATTTAATTTGGCTGGATACGCGAATGCCTGTAATGGACGGTTTTGAGGCCGTCAGACAAATTAGAGCTAAAGAGAAACCATCTGAGCGTCGAACTGTAATTATTGCTCTGACTGCTAGCACCTTTGAGGAAAAAAAAGGCGAAATTCTTGCCGCAGGTTGCGACGATTTTGTGCGGAAACCTTTTCAAGAGCAAATGCTCTTTGATAAGATCGCTTCTTACTTGGGAGTGCGCTATATCTATCAAGAATTGCCCGCGCTCCCTGTCGGGGCTTTACGGCGTTATTTTGTGAGCGAAAAACCAGATTCATTTTTCTCGCCGCTGCTCGCCCAGATGCCTCGAAGTTGGGTGCAGGAACTCTACGACGCAGTTAATGATGTTGATGAAGAGCTGGCGATTCAAATTGTCGATCGCATTTCGGAAACTCATCCAACGTTAGCTGAGGCTTTAAAAGATTTGCTGGCAGATTACCGACTCGATAGGATAATGGATTTAACTCAATCTATTTTAAAATAAATGGAGCATAGTGAAATTAAAGTATTGGTGGTTGACGACCAACCGAGCAATCTGCGGTTCTTATCCGAGCTGCTAACTGCCCAGGGGTATCAAGTTTGTCGAGCTATTTGCGGTAAACTGGCGTTGAAGGCTGCGATCGCCCATTGCCCCGATTTAATTTTGCTCGACATCAGAATGCCGGAAATGAACGGTTATGAAGTTTGTCGGAGACTGAAAGCTACACCGGAAACTGAACAAATTCCGGTGATTTTTTTAAGTGTATTAGATGAGATTAATGATAAATTACAAGCTTTTCGAGTGGGCGGCGCCGACTATATTCTCAAGCCATTTCAAGTAGAAGAAGTTTTAGCGCGCATCGACAAGCAAGTCTGCTTGCAAAAACTGCAACAGCAACTAAAAGAGCAAAACACTGAACTGCAACAGTCGCAGTCGCTGCTTGCTAGCGTCTTAAATAGTTCCTTAGACGGTGTGGTGGCTTATTCTGCCGTCCGCAACAGTCAGGGAAAGATTGTAGATTTCCTGTGGCTGTTAGTCAACCCTGCTGCCAACAATATTTCTGGTCGGCCATTAAATGCGATAGTTGGCAATCATTTGTTGGCAGAAATTCCCGAAATTCGCAATAATGGGTTATTTGATTTGTACGTTTCTGTCGTAGAAACCGGAGAAATTTTAGACCAAGAATTTTATTACGAACACAATTCAGAGACAAGTGCTTGGCTGCACATTGTTGCGGTCAAATTAAACGACGGTCTGGCAGTCACATTTCGCAATATCACCGATCGCAAACGAGGAGAAATTGCCCTGCGAGAAAGTGAAGAACGTTTCCGCGCGATATTTGAGCAAGCAGCAGTGGGCATCGCTAAAACCACACTTTCAGGTGAATTTTTGCGAGTAAATCCCGGCTTTTGCCAAATTGTCCGCTATGCAGAATCGGAATTGTTGCAGCTTGATTGGCAGGCAATTACTCACCCTGATGACATCGAAGCTGGCAGAGAATACGTGCGGTTGCTGTTATGCGGGGAAATTCAAACTTTTTCTCGGGAAAAGCGTTTGATCTGCAAAGATCGGGAAGTGCGCTGGGCGAATGTTACTGTTTCGGTAATGCGCGATGCTGAGGGAACCGCGCAATATTTGATTTGTGCGATCGAGGATGTTTCCGAGCGCAAGCTGGTACAAGAATTGCTGCAAGCAAGTTTAGAAACTCAAACCCGTTATGCTGAAGAACTGACTCGTTCTAATGCCGAATTAGAACAGTTTGCCTACGTGGCTTCTCACGATTTGCAAGCACCTTTGGGCACGATTGCAGGCTACGCTCAACTATTAGAACGGCGTTATCAAAACCAACTTGATGCCCAGGGGAATAAATTTGTCGGCAATATTGTTAATTCTTGCGTGCGGATGCAGGCGCTGATTGATGACTTGCTGGAGTATTCGCGAGTCGGTCGCAGTCAAAAACCTTTTGAGCTGATAAATTGCAATCAGGTTTTTGAGGATGCTTGCGCTAATTTGCAGTTGGCAATCCGCAAGCATCAAGCTACTGTAACTAGGGGCGATTTGCCAATGGTAAGAGGTGACTGTTTTCAACTGTTGCAACTGTTTCAAAATTTAATTGGCAATGCCATTAAATACCGTAGCAGCGAGGCGCCGGTGGTACAGGTGGGCGCTTCGCTTCAGGGGGATAACTGGGTGTTTGCGGTGCAGGACAACGGTATTGGCATTCCCGAACAGCACCATCCACGAATTTTTCAGATTTTTCAGCGCTTGCACACCCAAAAAGAGTATTCGGGAACAGGTATCGGTTTAGCGATTTGTCAGAGAATTGTCGATCGGCATGGCGGCCGGCTTTGGGTAGAATCATCACCTGGTCGAGGCTCGACTTTTTATTTTTCTGTTCCTGTTACACATTGAAATCAGCATTCTGCTTGGATCGGTGAGCAGTCATTTGCTTAAACTCTAAATATATTTATCATTTTTTTATACAAATACTCATAAATTTTAGCATATTCACTGATGACATCAAGCTAAAAATCATTCAGTATAAAGATATTAGCTCGCTCCCTATACAACTTAAAAATCAGCGGTGTGCGCCAGACTTGTCAGTTTGTTTCAACTGTATCCAGAGCACCTGGCTTTGGGATACAGTAGTTTTAGTAGGAATTTCCGGACAAGCATTTCTGATGTCTTTGCCGTTTGCCGGTTCTCCCAGAGACTGCCAAGTGAAACAAAGATTAGTGACAAACATTTGCGAATTATGCAAAACCGCCAATTGCTGCAACACAAATTCAGTGTTATGGGCCAGATTTGCCAGATCGTCGTGGCAACAGATGCTTTGCAGGCGATCGCAAACCGCTTCAAGTCCCGCTACCTCACAAAATCAGTTAGTCGTGAGGCCAAGCCGTGAATTATCCAAAGAAAAATGAAAAGAAAAAATTTACTATTTTAATAGCAAACGATGACGAGGACACGCGCTTTTTGGTGGAGGAAGCACTGCGAGAAGTTCGATTACCAATCAGAAGCGAATTTGTGGAAAATGGAGAACAAGTGCTAGACTATTTGTACCGTCGCCGTCAATATGCTGGTGGCAGCAATTGGCATCGACCAGACCTGATACTTTTGGATCTGAATATGCCGAGGCTTGACGGGCGAGAAGCACTAACTTCGATCAGATCTGACCCCCAGTTTCAACAAATTCCGGTGGTGATTCTCACAACGTCGCACCGCAGCGGAGATATCTTGCTTTGCTACCGCTTGGGTGCGAATTCTTTCATATCTAAACCAGTCACTTTTCAAGGATTGGTGGAAGTAATGAAGACTTTATGCCAGTATTGGTTTGAAATCGTTTCGCTCCCGCCTGCGGATCTGTAAGCTTTAATTGATGGCTAGATCGATAGTTTGAGTGTAAACTGAATTTGATAGACCGACATATTGGCTCGATCGCAAACGCAAATCAGTAGGTATGTACAAATAAACAGGCTGATGGGGAGGGTGGGTGAGAGCAGTGCTCCACTGCCGGCTAGAAAAAATCCGGGTTCAACCCGCCGCTAGAAGATATTATTGTTGTTTAGTGCCGATCGCCAGTATCGCTCTCAAAACAAGAAAGTTTCCTTAAACCCGCTCCAAACGCTATAGTTGTGTTAACACGTAACCAATGTCTGAAAATTTTGTTGGTTGAGGATGACCTCGCAGATGCAACGCTGATCGAAGATCTTTTAGGGTCATTCAGCGAGGCTGTGTTTCGCCTCCAAACTGTTACATCTCTGGAGAGGGGACTGGCGTGTCTGGAAGCAGAAAAGTTTGACGCCGTACTATTAGACTTGTCAGTGTCAGACGGCTTGGGGGGAAGCGAGGATCTCGCCGTTTTGAAAGCCCGATCGCCCACAGTGCCAGTTGTGGTGCTGACGGATAGCAATGATGAGAATACGGCGCTGTCGGTATTGCGATCGGGCGCTCAAGATTGTTTGGTAAAGGGAAGATTTCAGAGAACTCTGCTGGTGCGAGCAATCCATTACGCGATCGAACGCCAGCAAGTCGAAGAACAATTGCGACAGCAGGCGATCCGAGAGCGGCTGTTGGGACAAATGATCGAACATATTCGATCGTCAATAGACGCGGCAAGCATTCTTCAAAGTACCGTAGCAGAAGTGCGCCAATTTCTCAACACAGACCGGGTTTTAATTTATCGCTGTCAGGATTGGGCGTCTCAATTTGACGGGGAAGAGCAAAAAGGTGCGATCGTCGCAGGTGACGGTTTACCAGACGGTTATATTGAAAACCAAAATATTAATGCTGCTTTGGCAGTTTCATGCTTTTTCTTGCTCGAATCCCAGTCGGTACAAGCAATAGCAGATGTGAACGCGGCCGCATTGTCTGGGAGTTGCAAAGAATTGCTGGCAGATTGTGAAATTGCAGCAGTTTTAAGCGTGCCAATTTGGCAATCGGGCGACTGGGAAACGGCAAACCAAAGACTAGAAGGTAGTATTTGGGATGCAGAAAAAAATCAATATGCAGCCGAAAATTATCTCTCGCTGCCGGCTGTTGGCAAACCGCACGTGCAGGGAAAAAGTGCGCCGGATTTAGAGAGAGAAAATCGCAATAATTTGTGGGGAATGCTGACAGCATACAATTGCAGCGAGACGAGGGAATGGCAGCAGTGGGAAATAGATTTTTTACAGCACTTGGCGAATCAAGTGGCGATCGCGATCGAACAATCTCAACTTTACCGCCAGCTAGCAATAGCCAATCAAAAATTGCAGGAACTGGCCACTACTGACGGACTGACGGGCATTGCCAACCGCCGCCAGTTCGATCGCGTTTTGATGTTAGAGTGGCGCAGATTGGCAAGAGAGGAACTGCCAGTGTCTTTAATTATGTTTGACATCGACTTTTTTAAACTTTATAACGACTTTTACGGACACCTCGGCGGCGACGATTGTTTGCGCCAAGTTGCTAAGGCGATCGCCTCTTGTACCAAGCGGGCTGGGGATTTGCCTGCCCGCTACGGCGGCGAAGAATTTGCCATAGTGCTGCCCAACACCAGCGCCGAAGGGGCAAACATTGTCGCCCGGAAAATTTGCGATCGCATTGCCAGCTTGCAACTGCCCCACGCGCGATCGTCGATCGGCTCCTACGTTACCGTCAGTTGCGGAATTGCCACAGCGATTCCTTCTGCCCAGCAATCTCCCGACATCCTAATTCGCAGCGCTGACAGCGCCCTTTATCAAGCCAAAACCGAAGGCAAAAATCGTATTTGTCACGCCAGCAAGCCGGAATCTTCCGCAATTTTGATGTAATTGGGAATTGGGAATTGGCCAAACAGGGCATTGGCCAAACAGGGCATTGGGCATTGAGCATTGAGCATTGGGCATTGGTGGGAACTAACAACTGCCAACTAACAAATAATATCAAATCCGATTGCATCGTCCTGTATTCATCTCTATCTTCTTATATAACCCAATACTGTTCACTTAAGACAGATCCCCCCCTAACCCCCCTTAAAAAACTATGCTTTATAAACATCTTTCTTAACAATAAATTTGACAAAAATCAACATCTGTGATGTTAAACGATCGGGCGATCTCCCAGGAATGAGATTAAAATGATCAATCAATGGGTAAGGGAAGAATTATAAAAGACTCAATTGGGAGATGCAAGAAGAACAAATAGATTCATGAAAATTGTTTCTAACTTAAGTGATAAACCAACATCCACTGTACCTAAAGCTAGTGGTACATGGGCAGAAACTAAGGCTAATTACGATTTTTGGGATTCACCATATATCAAACCATCTCAGCTTAGGAAAGGACACGTAGATGCGACGGTTTCAAGAATTAAAAATCATCAAATTATCTT